>NZ_JAAALM010000407.1 GCF_009906395.1 Kineococcus indalonis | reverse complement strand
GGCCGGGCCCGCGGGCACCGCGGTGCGCGGCTGGGAGGAGCTGGGAACGCTGCGGCTGCTGGCGCTGGCCGAGCCGGCGGCGCTGGCGGCCGTCGCGGTGGACGAGCGGGCGCGGCGGCTGCTGGGCGCGGACCCGGAGCTGGTGCGCACCGCGCGCACCTACCTGGACCTGGCCGGCTCCGCGCAGCGCACCGCGGCGGCGCTGGGGGTGCACCGGCAGACCCTGTACCACCGGCCCGGCGGCCTCCCCGCCGGCGGGGGCCAGCGCCACCACGCGCAGCGGGCCGGCGGGCAGCACGCCCTCCACGGTCAGCTCCTCGGCGGCGCGGGCGCGCGCGCCGGCGTCGGCGGAGAGCAGCTCGCCGACGGCCCAGGTGGTGCGGTCGGCGGTGCGCGAGCGCGCGGCCAGGGTCGCGGCGACGGCGTCGACGACGTCGTGCAGCTCCGCCAGGCGCTCCTGGCGCACCCGACCGCCGGGGTCCAGCAGCCACAGGTAGCCGTAGGTGACGCCGCGCCAGCGCACCGGCACGCACCAGCGGGCCAGGCGCCCGGCGGCCGGGTCGGCGGGCACCCGCAGCGGCCCGCGGGCGCGGGCGATGCCGAAGGCGGCGAACGCCTGCTGCACCGCGGCGTCGGAGCGCCGGCGCAGGATCGAGGTGCGGCGCACCTCGTCGACGACGTCGTCGTGGCCCGAGGCGGCCACCAGGTGCAGGTCGCGGTCCTCCAGCGTGGTGGGGGCGCCGGTGAGGTCGGCGACGGCGTCGACGAGCTCCTGCAGGCCCGGCGCGGCCGAGGGGGTGCTCACGGCGCCCAGCCTGCCACCGCGTCATCCACCTGTACCACGATCGGGTTCGTCCTTCGTCCACCCGTCCCTGGTGGTGGGGGGCGGGGACGCCTAGCGTCGAGGTGTGTTCGGACAAGTGGTCCTCGGCGTGGCGGGCTCGCCGCGCGTGCGCTCCCTGGTGACCGGGAGCAGTCTCAGCCGTCCCGTCGTGCGGCGCTTCGTCGCCGGCGAGGACGCCGCCGCCGCGCTCGGCGCGGTCCGCGCCCTGGACGCCCACGGGGTGCGCACCACCCTGGACGTGCTCGGCGAGGACGTCGTGCGCCCCGAGCAGGCCGACGCCACGGTGGCCGCCTACCGCGACCTGGTGACCCGGCTGGCCGACGCCGGCCTGGCGCGGGGCAACGAGGTCTCCGTGAAGCTGTCCGCCCTCGGGCAGGGCCTGGGCCCGGACGGCCCGGCGCGCGCCACCGGGCGCGCCCACGAGCTGGTGGCGCACGCGCACGCCCGCGGCGTGGACGTCACCCTCGACATGGAGGACCACACCCGCGTGGACCTCACCCTGCAGGCGCTGCGGGAGCTGCGCGCGGACTTCCCCCGCACCGGCTGCGTGCTGCAGTCGATGCTGCGCCGCACCCCCGGCGACGCCGCCGACCTGGCCCGCCCCGGCTCGCGGGTGCGGCTGGTCAAGGGCGCCTACGCCGAGCCCGCCGAGGTGGCCCACCCCGCCAAGCGCGACGTGGACCTGGCCTACGTGCGCTGCCTGCGCACCCTGCTGGACGGCGGGGCGTACCCGATGGTCGCCACCCACGACCTGCGGGTGGTGCGCATCGCCGAGGAGCTGCTGGCCGGCCGCGGGCCCGGCGCCGCGGAGTTCCAGATGCTCTACGGCATCCGCACCGAGGAGCTGCGCCGGCTGGCCGCCGCCGGGCACGTCGTGCGCACCTACGTGCCCTTCGGGACCGACTGGTACGGGTACTTCTCCCGCCGCCTGGCCGAGCGCCCGGCGAACCTCGCGTTCTTCGCGCGCTCCCTCGTCACCGCCTGAGAAACCCCCTGAACCGCTGAACCCCCGGAGGTCGTCGTGCAGTCCGTGACCGAGGTCCCCGCCCCCCGCAACGAGCCGGTGCACGGCTACGCGCCCGGCAGCACCGAGCGCAAGCTACTCACCGACCAGCTCGCCGAGCAGGCCGCGAACCCGGTGGAGATCACCCAGACCATCGGCGGCGTGCAGTCGCTCGGCGGCGGCGAGCGCGTCGACGTCGTGCAGCCGCACCGGCACGAGAGCGTGCTGGGCACGTTCGCCGCCGCCACCCACGCCGACGCGCGCGCCGCCGTGGACGCCGCGCTGGCCGCCGGCCCGCAGTGGGCGGCGATGGACTACGAGGACCGCGCCGCGGTGTTCCTGCGCGCCGCGGACCTGCTGGCCGGCCCGTGGCGCGAGAGGATCGCCGCCGCCACGATGCTGGGGCAGTCCAAGACCGCCCAGCAGGCCGAGATCGACGCGCCGTGCGAGCTGGTGGACTTCTGGCGCTTCAACGTCGCCTTCGGCCGCCGCCTCATCGCCGAGCAGCCGGTGTCCTCCCCGGGGGTGTGGAACCGCCTGGACCACCGCCCGCTGGAGGGGTTCGTCTACGCGATCACCCCGTTCAACTTCACCGCCATCGCCGGCAACCTGCCCACCGCCCCGGCCCTGATGGGCAACACCGTGGTGTGGAAGCCCAGCCCGACGCAGATGCTCTCGGCGCACTGGACGATGCGGCTGCTGGAGGCGGCGGGCCTGCCGCCCGGCGTGGTGAACCTCGTCGGCGGCGACGGGCGCGCCGTCTCCGACGTCGCGCTGGCCGACCCGCACCTGACCGGCATCCACTTCACCGGCTCCACCGCCACCTTCCAGCACCTGTGGCGCACCGTGGGGGAGAACATCGCGGGCTACCGCACCTACCCGCGCCTGGTGGGGGAGACCGGCGGCAAGGACTTCGTGCTGGCGCACCCCTCGGCGGACCCGGAGGTGCTGTCCACCGCGGTGCTGCTGGGCGCGTTCGAGTACCAGGGGCAGAAGTGCTCGGCGGCCTCGCGCGCGTTCGTGCCGCGCTCGGTGTGGGAGCGCGTGGGCGCCGACTTCCTGGCGCGGGTGGACTCCCTGCCCTTCGGCGACGTCACGGACCTGTCGAACTTCGGCGGCGCCGTCATCGACGCGCGCGCCTTCGCCAGGAACGCCGCCGCCATCGACCGCGCGCGCGCCACCGCCGGCGTCGAGGTGGCCGCCGGGGGCGCGTACGACGACTCCGAGGGCTACTTCGTGCGCCCCACCGTCCTGCTGGGCGAGGACCCGGGCGACGAGGCCTTCCGCACCGAGTACTTCGGGCCGGTCCTGGCCGTGCACGTCTACGACGACTCCCGCCCCGGGGCGTGGGAGGACGCGCTGCGCCTGGTGGAGTCCGGCTCCCCGTACGGGCTGACCGGCGCCGTCATCGCCGACGACCGCGTGGCGGTGCGGCAGGCGCAGGACGCGCTGCGCTTCGCGGCGGGCAACTTCTACGTCAACGACAAGCCCACCGGCGCCGTCGTGGGCCAGCAGCCGTTCGGCGGCTCGCGCGCCTCCGGCACCAACGACAAGGCCGGCTCGATCCTGAACCTGCAGCGCTGGACCAGCCCGCGCTCGGTGAAGGAGACGTTCGTGGCGCCGACCACGCACGTGTACCCGCACATGCGCTGAGCCCGGCGAACCGGCCCTGCCGACCCTCGCCGGGGCGCCCGCGGCGATCTCGAGTTTCGCCGCGGGCGCTGCAGGGGTACACCCTTGGTCATGAGCCAGGACAGGAGCTCCACGCGCACGGACGACCTCAGCGTCGTCCACCGCTCCGGCGCGCGCCCCGCCGCGCCCCACGAGGGTCCCGGCC
>NZ_JAAALM010000406.1 GCF_009906395.1 Kineococcus indalonis | reverse complement strand
GTCTGACGGGCCCGCGGCACCCCCGCCGCGGGCCCGTCAGACCGCCGAGACCTCCAGCGCGCGCACCGCGACGGGCGCGCCGGTGCGCAGCGACTCCTGGGCGGCGTCGGCCACCCGCGAGGCGGCCACCGCGTCCTGCGGCCGGCACAGGTCCTCGCCCCCGGTGCCCTCGACCAGCTCCACGAACGCGGCCACCTCCGCGCGGTACGCCGCGGCGAACCGCTCGGCGAACGTCGCGTGCGGCGGACCGGCGGGGAAGGGCACGCCGGGCTCGGCCGAGCGCACCGCCATGGCGCCGTCCATCCCCACGAGCACCGTGCCGCGCGAGCCCTGCAGCTCCAGGCGCACGTCGTGCCCGGCGCCGTTGTAGCGAGAGGCCGTCACCACCGCCAGGGTGCCGTCGTCGAGCGTGCACACCGCCAGGGCGGTGTCCACGTCGCCGACCCGGCCGATCTCCGGGTCGCCGTTGTTGGACCCGCGCGCGTAGACCTCCACGACCTCCCGGCCGGTGATCCAGCGCAGCACGTCGAAGTCGTGCACGCTGCAGTCGCGGAACAGCCCGCCCGAGGTCGCCAGGAACGCCACCGGCGGGGGAGCGGCGTCGCAGGTGACGGCGCGCACCGCGTGCAGCCAGCCCAGCTCGCCGGACTCGAACGCGCGCTTGGCCTCGCGGTACCCGGCGTCGTGGCGGCGCTGGTGGCCGATGCGCACCACCCCGCCGCGCTCGGCCACGTGCTCCAGCACCGGCAGCGACAGGGCCACGTCGGGCGCCACGGGCTTCTCGCACAGCACCGGCACCCCCGCCTCGACGCCGGCGCGGATCAGCTCCGGGTGGGTGGCGGTGCCGGTGGCCACGACGAGGCCGTCGACCCCGCTGCGCAGCAGCGCCGCCGCGTGCGCGGCGACGGAGACCCGCGCACCGCGCGCGGTCAGGGCGGCGGCCACGGAGCGCGCCCGTGCCGGGTCGGCGTCGGTGAGCGTCAGGTGCCCCACCCCCGCCGTGGTGGCGAGGTTGGCGGCGTGCATCGCGCCGATGCGGCCGACGCCGGCCAGTCCCAGGTGCAGGTCGGTCACGGTCTTCCTCCGGGGCCTCGTGTTGGACCGGTCCAAACGCGACTACCCTGGGCCCCGTCGGAGCGGGTGTCAAGGACCGGGGGGACGGCGTGGCAGGCAGTCCGGCGGGCGCGCCCCGCCCCACGATCCGCAGCGTCGCCGAGCGCGCGGGCGTGTCCAAGTCCCTGGTCTCCCTGGTGCTGCAGGGCTCCCCGAAGGTGGGCGAGGAGCGCCGCCGCGCCGTGCTCACCGCCGTGGAGGAGCTGGGCTACCGGCCCGACCCCGCCGCCCGCAGCCTCGCCGAGCGCCGCACCCGCACCGTCGGCGTCGTCCTCGACGACCTGCGCAACCCCTGGTTCGTCGACCTGCTCGACGGCCTGCGCCCCGTCCTGCGCGAGCACGGCCTGCGCCCCGTCCTCGGCGACACCCGCACCGAGCCCGGCGCCGTGCGCACCTTCGCCGAGCTGCGCGTGGACGGCCTCGTCCTCGTCGGCACCCGCACCGGCCCCGCCGAGCTCGACGGGCTCGCGCGGGTCGCCGGGACCGTGCCCACCGTGCTCGCCGGCGGCCGCGACGAGGTCGGCGCCGCCGTCGACGTCGTCGCCGACGACGGGGCCGCCGGCGTGCGCCTGGTGGTGCGCCACCTGCTCGACCTGGGCCACCGCCACCTGGCCCACCTCGCCGGCGCCGGGGCCGTCGGGCGCGAGCGCCGCGCCGCCTTCGAGCGGGCCGCGGCCGCCGCCGGCGCCCGGCACGCCGTCGTGCAGGCCGACATGACCGAGGACGGCGGGCACCGCGCCGCGCGGCGGCTGCTGGCCGGCCCGGACCGGCCCACCGCCGTGCTGGCCGCCAACGACGTCTCCGCCCTGGGCGTGCTCGCCGCCGCCGACGACCTGGGCCTGCGCGTGCCGCAGGACGTCTCGGTGGCCGGCTACGACGACACCTCCCTGGCCGCGCTGCGGCGCATCCGCCTGACCAGCGTGGACAACCGCAGCCGCGACGTCGGCCGGCGCGCCGGGCAGCTGCTGCTGGACCGCCTGGCCGACCCCGCCGCGCCCGCGCGCACCGAGCTGCTGCCCCCGCGCCTGGTGCCGCGGCGCACCACGGCCGCACCGCCGCCCGGAGCGCCGGCGTGACGCGCAGCGCCGGTGGCTACCGTGGCCCCGGCGCGCCCGGCCCTCGGAGCGCGCGGGCCCCCCAGGACGGAAAGCACCCGTGATCACCCGAGACGACGTCCTCGCCGCCGCCGAGCGCACCGCCGGCCGCCTGCGCCGCACCCCGCTGCTGGCGCCGGCCGACGAGCGCGCCCCCTGGCTGAAGCTGGAGTTCCTGCAGCACACCGGCGTCTTCAAGGCCCGCGGCGCCCTGAACCGCCAGCTCGCCGCCCGCGAGCGGGGCGAGCTCGAGGCCTCCGTCGGCGTCGTCGTCGCCTCCGGCGGCAACGCGGGCCTGGCCAACGCCTGGGCCGCGGCCCGCCTGGGCGTGCCCGCCACCGTGTTCGTGCCGCTCACCGCGCCGGCGGTGAAGCTCGCCCGGCTGCGCGAGCACGGCGCGCGGGTGCACCGGGTGGGCGCCGAGTACGCCGAGGCGCACGCCGCCGCGCTGGAGCACGTGCGCGCCACCGGCGCGCTGCTGTGCCACGCCTACGACCAGCCCGAGATCGCCGCCGGGGCCGGCACGATCGGCGAGGAGGTCCTGGCCGACGAACCGGGCCTCGACACGGTCGTGGTCGCCGTGGGCGGCGGCGGGCTGTTCGCCGGGGTCGCCGCGGCCGTCGCCGGGCGGGCCCGGGTGGTGGCCGTGGAGCCCACCGGCGCCCCCACCCTGCACGCGGCCCTGCGCGCCGGCGAACCCGTCGACGTGCCGGTCTCCGGGATCGCCGCGGACTCCCTGGGCGCGCGGCGCGCCGGCGACATCGCCTTCGACGTCGCCCGGCGCGTGCCGCCGGTGAGCGTGCTCGTGGACGACGACGCGATCGTCGCCGCCCGGGTGCGGCTGTGGCACGAGCACCGGGTGCCCGCCGAGCACGGCGCCGCCGCCGCCTACGCCGCCCTGACCAGCGGGGCCTACGTCCCCGCGCCGGGCGAGCGCGTCGCGGTCGTGGTCTGCGGGGCCAACACCGACCCCGCCACGCTCGCCGGCGGCCCCGCGGCCTGAGGCGAGGCCCCCCGAGGCCCCCCGAGGCCCCGGGCCGGGGCCTCAGTGGCTGGAGGTGCCCCGGCGCGACTCCAGCACGGGCTGCACGAGGCGCTCGACCACCAGGCCGGTGGCCACGGCCGCCACCGCCGCGTGCAGCGCCTCCACCACGCCCTCGCCGCGCTCCCAGGTGCGCGGCGGGGCCCCGACCCCCGTGGCGTTCTCCAGCGTCTGGTCCACCAGGATCCGCGTCAGCGTCTGCGCCACGTCGCCGCGCACGCCGACCAGGCCGGTGGCCCGCCACACCCCGCGCAGGGCGCCCAGCGCCACGCTCGTGCCCACGGCCATGGCGGCCGTCGCCGCGGCGGGGCGCTCGTCGTCGCCGGGGGAGCGGCCCAGCAGCACCAGCAGGGTGCGCCCGGGCACGTGCGAGGCCCGGCGGCCGGTGACGGCGCGCTCGGCGCGCTGGCCGGCGGCCATCGCCGCGGCCCCCGCC
>NZ_JAAALM010000405.1 GCF_009906395.1 Kineococcus indalonis | reverse complement strand
GTCCAGCTGCCCGCCGGTGCGGGCCCGGGGGTCAGGAGCGCCGGTGCGCGCCCTCGGCGGGCAGCTGGACCGTGCGGTGCTCCCGCCGCTGCTCCTGCTCGTGCCCCGCGGCGGGCCGGCGCTCCTCCCCGACGGTGGGCTCGGCCTTGGGCCGCCCGCGGCGGTGGTCCCACACGTCGCGGGCGATGACCTGCACGATGCTCGCCACCGGGATGGCCAGCAGCGCGCCGAGGATCCCGGCCAGCTCCACGGCCAGCAGGATCGCCACGATCACCGTCAGCGGGTTCAGCTTGACGGTGCGCGAGAAGATCAGCGGCTGCAGCAGGTGGTTCTCCAGCTGCTGGTAGATCAGGAAGAACACCACGACGGCGATGCCGGCCGGCACCGAGTGCACGAACCCGGCGACCGAGGCCACCACCGCGCCGATGGTCGCGCCGACCAGCGGGATCAGGTCGGTGATGCCGACGAACAGGGCGATCAGCCCCGCGAACGGCACGCCGGCGACCTTCAGCACCGCGTACGTCAGCGCACCGCAGATGACGCTGATGAGCAGGTTGCCCGACAGGTAGCCGGTGACCGACTTCGCGCAGTCGGCGCCGACGCGGCGCAGGCGCAGCGCGGTCGGCGGGTGGAACAGGTTCACGAACCCGTCGACGACCTTCGGGCCCTCCAGGACCATCAGGAACGCCAGCACGAAGATCGACGCGGCACCGGCCAGGCCGCTCGCCACGCCGGAGAGCACGCCCGCGGCCGGGGTGGTCAGGCCGGTGGCGAAGGAGCGGATGCGGTCCTCGTTGTCCTGGGCGTACTGCAGCGCGTTCGTGCGCTCCAGCAGGTCGCCCACCGGCCCGCGGCCGGCGCGCGCGTCGTCGATCAGCTGCGGCAGCTGCCCGGCGAAGCGCGTGCCCTCCTGCGCCAGCGGGACCGCGAACAGGGTCCCCACGCCCGCCAGCAGCAGGACGATCAGCAGGAAGACCAGCAGCGTCGCCAGCGAGCGCCGCTTGCCGCCCAGGAGCTTGCGCTCCACCCAGCCCACGACGGGGTACAGGGCCACGGCGAAGAACGCCGCCACCACGATCCAGGTCAGCACCTGCAGCGTGTGCAGGACGAGGTACAGCAGGAAGGCCGTCGCCAGCAGCAGGCCGATCGCCGTGACGATCGTGCGGACCGTGCCCGAGGAGGGGGCGCGTTCGTCGGAGATGCCGCCGAGGGGCGGGGCACCCGCAGGGGTGTGCTCAGTCACAGTCCACGATGGTGCGTCCTGGGCGCCGTGCCCGCACGGCGAGCGCGGCGGCGCCCCCGAGGGGCCGGCGCGCTCACCGGCCCCCCGGGGGTTCGGGCTCAGGCGAACTCGGGGCTGCCCAGCCCGTCCACCCACGCGCGCACCTGCGCCTCGTCGTCGCTGAACGCCAGCGACAGCAGCAGCAGCAGGCGCGCCTTCTGCGGCAGCAGGTCCTCCATGCCGATCACGCCGGGCTCGGGCACCTCGCCGTCGTAGACGGCGCCGGACCCGGTGCGGGTGCTCGCGCCGAACACCACGCCCCGCTCGATCGCCGCGGTGCGCGCCTCGCGCATCGCCGGGGAGATCCCGCCCGCGCCGGTGCCCGCGGTGACCACGCCCTCCACGCCCGCGGCGGCGAACGCGGCGATCGCCTCCCCGCCGGCCTCCTGGTACGAGTACGCGATCTCCACGCGCGGCAGGTCCGCCGCCTCGACGGTGGAGACGTCGAACGGCGTGGCCCACTCCCGCGTCCCGCACAGCTCGGCGCGCGCGGGGGCGCGGCGCGTCGTGACGCGCGCCTCGTCCACCACGCCCAGGGCGCCGAACTGCCCGCCGTCGAAGGTGTCCACCCGCAGCGCGTCGGTCTTGGTGACCTCGCGGGCCGCGTGGAACTCGTCGTTGAGCATGACGACCGTGCCGAAGCAGGTGGTGTCGCCGCTGGCCGCCAGGCGCACCGCGTTGAACAGGTTCGCCGGGCCGTCGGCGCCGATCACGTTGGAGGGGCGCATCGAGCCGGTGAGCACCACCGGCTTGTCGCTGCGCACCGTCAGGTCCAGCCAGTACGCGAACTCCTCCATCGTGTCGGTGCCGGTGGTCACCACGACGCCGTCGGACGTCTCCAGCGCCGCGTCCACCGCCAGGGTCAGCTCGCGGAACTGCTCGATCGTGTACCCGCTGGAGCCGGCGTTGCCGAACTGCACGGTGCCCACCTGGGCCACCGCGCCCAGCTCCGGCTGCAGCGCGCCGACGAGGTCGGCGATCGGCACCTGGCCCGCCCGGTACGTCTGCAGCGCGTCGCGCGTCTCCGCCAGGCCCGCGATGGTGCCGCCGGTGCCGATGACCGTCACCCTCGGCGCGCGGTCCCCCGGGTGCGCCGGGTGCGCCGGGTGCGCCGGGTGCGCGGCGGTCGCGGAGGTGCTCGCGGGCGTGGCGGCGGGCGCCGGTGCCGGGCTCGCGCCCGCGGGCAGGACCGTGGAGGCGCCGAGGGCGATGCCCGCCGCGAGCGCGCCGGAGACGAGGGCGGTGGTGAGGGTGGAACGACGGGACACGGGGTTTCCCTCCAGGTGGTCGGCGCGCCGGTCGGCCCGGCGCGCCGCACCCTAGGGACTCCCTGTGTCGCCGCTGTTACGGATCACGCGCTCGCGCAACGCGCCCGAAACGCGCCGCTCACGGGGCCGCGGGCGCCGCACCCAGGTGCAGCACCACCTGCCCGCCGTTCTCCACCGCCGCCTGCACCGTGCGCAGCTGCAGCAGCGCCGGGTCCTGCCCCAGCGCCCGCGAACCGTTCGCCAGCGCTCGCAGCGCCGCCGTCTCCCCGCGCGCCCGCTCCAGCCGCGCCTGCGCCTCCAGGCGCGCGGAGGACACCTCCAGCAGCGCGCGCCGCACCTCGCCCGGCACCGCCACGTCGCGCAGCGACACCTCCAGCACCTGCACGCCCAGCCGCGCGGACCCCGCCGCCACCGCCGCCGTCAGCTCCGCCGTCGCCGCCGCCCGGCCGCCCACCACCTCGTCCAGGGCGCGCGCCGCGATCCAGTCGCGCGCGGCGACCTGCGCGGCCAGCCGCACGTCGTCCACCGGGTCCACCGACACCCCCAGGAACGCCGCCGGGTCCGCCACCCGGAACCGCAGCGCCACCGAGAACCGCACCCCCGGCACGTCCGCCGCCGCGCTCTCCTGGCCCGTCAGCAGCACCACCCGCTCGCGCACGTCCACGCGCTGCACCGCCCGCCGCCCCCACCGGCCCGGCACGCGGTGCCGGCCGGGCCCCAGCACGGCGGCGACGACGCCGTCGACGCGCACGACGGCGCGCTCGGACTCGGTGACGGTCACGTGGGCCACGGTGCTGCTCTCCTCCGGTCGGTGCCTCGCGCCCCGGCGCTGGACGGCCGCCACCACCCGGGAGCGGTCGCGGCGGGGACCACCGGTGCTGCTGGTGGACCGCTGGCCGCGACCGGCGACCCGCCCCGTGCGGGGCGGCGGGTGGCGACGGCCGCCACGGAGGAGTTGAACCTCAGCGTCCACAGCGCTGTGCCAGGGCTCGTCCCCGCCGATGCGCGGGACCCGTGCCGGCGACGCCGGTGGGCCGCTGGCGGGGACGTCCGAAGGGTCGCACGGCGGTGCGCGGCGGGTCGCGCCGTTTTCGGCGAGGTCCCCCGGTCGGGTCACCGGTGGCGGGCGGGGCGGCCGGGGAGAGGGGTTCCG
>NZ_JAAALM010000404.1 GCF_009906395.1 Kineococcus indalonis | reverse complement strand
CCCATGACAAGCGACCTTGACACCCGCCGCTCCAGCGACGGCGACCGCGCCCGCGCCCGCGCCTACACCCGCGAGTTCGTCCCCGCGATGGCCGCCTACGCCGTCGTGCTGGTCGCCGTGGTGACCTTCGGCGACCTCGACGGCGACAGCCCCTGGCGCTTCCTGTGGGCGCTGCTGCCGGTCCTGCCCGTCCTGGCCGTGGCGCGCGCGGTGGCGCGGTCGCTGCGCCGCTCCGACGAGTACGCCCGCCTGGTGCAGCTGCGCGCCCTGGCCGCCGGCTCCGCCGTCGCGATGGTGGCCTGCGTGGTCCTGGGCATGCTCGGCGCCGCCGGCCTGGTCCTCGCCGCGGCGCCCTGGCTGGCCTTCGGCGCCGGGATGCTCACCTGGGCCCTCGTCGCCGCCGCCGGCCACCGCTGAGGCGGCGGTGAGGAACTCCATCCGGGAGCTGCGCACCGCCCGCGGCTGGACGCAGGCCGCCCTCGCGGACCTGCTCAACGTCTCCCGGCAGACCGTCAACGCCCTGGAGACCGGCCGCTACGACCCCAGCCTGCCGCTGGCCTTCCGCCTGGCGCGCCTGCTGGGCGAACCCCTGGAGTCGATCTTCGAGCCCGAGGACGAGCGCGACGGCGCGCCACCGGCGCGCTGAACCCGCCGGCCGGCGGGCACCGGGCAGGATCGTGCCCGGTGCCGCCGCCGGGCGGCCCCGGGACGGAGGAGCTCGCCGTGGAGCCGCAGCGCTGGTGGACGACCGACCCCGCGCGCACCCTGTGGGGCGCGTGGTCGAGCCTGGCCAGCCCGGGGGCCGTGGGCACCCTGGCCCGCTCCGGCCTGGACTGGGTGGTGCTGGACGCCCAGCACGGCGAGCACGACGACCGCTCGCTGCGCGAGTGCCTGCGCGAGGCCGGCGACGGCGCCGCCCGGCTCCTGGTGCGCCCCGGGCGGCTGGACGTGCAGGAGGTCGGCCGGGCCCTGGACGCCGGCGCCGCCGGGGTGGTCGTGCCGATGGTGAGCACCCCCGAGCAGGCCCGCACCGCCGCGCGCGCGTGCCGCTACGCCCCCGCCGGCGAGCGCAGCTGGGGCCCGCACGCCCTGCTGAGCGGCCGCGACCCCGTGCCGCCCGCGCGCGCCGACGCCGGCGTGCTGTGCGCGGTGATGGTGGAGACGCGCGAGGGCCTGGCGGACGTCGCGGCGATCGCCGCCGTGGAGGGCGTGGACGTCGTCCTCGTCGGGCCGTTCGACCTCTCCCTGGACCTGGGCACGGACGTGGACGCCCTGCTCGCCGCCGACGCCCCGGACGACCCGCTGCCGACGGTGGTGCGCGCCTGCACCGAGCACGGCGCGGTGCCCGGCGCCTTCGGCGTGGGCGGCGAGCGCGCGGAGCGCCTGCGGGAGCTGGGCTTCCGGTTCGTCGCGGCCACCTCCGACACCGAGCTGCTGGCCGCCGGGGCCCGCGCCCGCCGGGCCGCGCTCACCCGGCCCGACCCGGCCTGACCCCCTCCCCCGGGCCGGTCCGGGCCCGGGGGAGGGGGTCAGCGCGGGTCAGGCCGGGTCGGAGCGGGAGCGCGCCAGCGCCGCCGCCGCCCGCTGCGCCCCCTCGGCGGCCCGGCGGGCGCGGGCGCGCTCGAGCTCGGCCCGCCCGGTCAGCTCCCGCACCCGGTGCGGGTCCTCCTCGTGCAGCGCCAGCTGCTCGTGCAGCGCGCCGCAGTACTCGTGGGCCAGCACCAGCTCCTCGCACGCCAGCACGTGCTGCTGCAGCACCTCGACCAGCTCGCGCCGCGCCGCGCCCGCGCGCTCGGCCTGCTCGCGGAGCTCCCGGGAGCGGTGGGTGCGCTCGGCGGCGGCGCGGGAGCGCTCGTGCGCGGACTCGGCGCGGTCCCGGCGGGCCTCGCCGCGGTCGCCCAGGGCCTGCTCGCGGTCCCGGGCGGCCCCCCGGCGCGCGGAGGCCGCCGCCTCCTGCGCCGGCCCCCGCGCGGACCGGCGCTGCTCGCGCACCGCGGCGATCGCGTCGCGCTCCGCGGCGGCCGCGTCGCGGGCGGCGGCCAGCGCGTCGCGCTCGCCGGCCAGCCGGCCGAGGTCCTCCACGATGCGCGAGCGCACGCTCAGCGGTTCCCCGTCCGAGACCGCCCGCGCCCAGCGCTCGTCCAGCTCGCGCTGGCGCTGCTCCAGCTCCCGCCGCTCGTCCCGCGAGCCCTCGATCCCCTCGTCGTCGGCCACCTCCCGGAGTATCCACCGACGGCCCGCCCGGGCGGGAGGGTCAGCGCCGCGACCGGGCGGGTGCCCGGCAGAGCACCGCGGCCACGGCGGCGAGCAGGACCGCCGCGACGTGCAGGGCGCCGTCGACGGCCCACTGCACCAGCGGGACCACCGGGGAGGGCGCGAACCGCGCGTACCAGGCCTGCAGGTCGGTGGGCTGCTGCAGCAGCACGGCGAGGGAGACCGCGGCCGTCACCGCCGACACCGCCGCGCACCCCACCGCCAGCACGGCCACGGCCGTGCGGTCGCCCTCCGTCGGCACCGACCAGCGCGGCAGGCCGGCCGCGACGGCCCCGGCGAGCAGCAGCACCAGCAGGGCCGTGACCGCGCACGCCCAGCCCGGCTGCAGCCAGCGCAGCGCGCCGCTCCACCGGTCGGCGAACACCACCGCCACCTCCGGGTCGGGCGAGGCCCCGGCCGCGTCGTCGAAGACGCGCTGCAGCGCCGTCGCGCACAGCAGCACCGGGGAGGCGGCCACCGGCAGCAGCAGCCGGAACACCCACGCGCGCAGGGCGTCGACGGGGCGCTGCGCGGCGTCGACGAACCCGTCGCCGGACCACCCGTCGCGCTCGTCCTCGAACCCCTCGCGCTCGTCCTCGCGAGCGCCGCCGGGCCCGCCGTCGGGCCCGTCGTCGAACCCGCGGTCGAGACCCGTCCCGGACCAGCGCGGTGCGCTCGCGCCGCTCACCGCGGCGGCCTGCGGTACAGGGCGTACTCCTCGTCGGAGGGCCGCGGGTACCCCGCCCCCGCCGCCGCCCCGGCGCGCCCGGGCGGGGGCGGGGGTTCCGGCGCGCGGTCGGGTGCGGGCTGCGGCTCCGGTGCGGGTCCCTGTGCGGGTCCCGGTGCGGGCTGCGGTTCCGGCGGGGTCCCCGGCGGGAGGGCCTCCTGCGGCGCGGGCTCCTCCTGCGGCCCGGGCTCCCCCTGCGGCGCGGGCGCCGCCGGTGCACCGGGCCACAGCAGCACGGCCCCGGTGACGGCCCCCAGCAGGACCGGCACGACCACCTCCCCGCCCCGCGCGGCGACGTCGAGCACCGTCGACCCGGTGGAGAAGGGCACCAGGCCCGTGTCGTCCCGGCCGGCGGCGAGCAGGGCGAGCAGGGAGCCCAGCGCGGCCGCGGCGCCGGCCCAGGCCACCGCGGCCGCCGCCCAGCGCGCCGCGGGCCCGGGCACCGCCCACGCCGGGCGCCCGGCCAGGCGCAGCACCGCCAGCGCCGTGCAGGTGAGCACCGAGGCCAGCAGCGCCCGCCCGACCGGGACGGTGGACCACAGCACGGAGAAGCGGTGCACGGCCGTCACCCCGGGCAGCACCTGCGCGGACGGGTCGCCGTCCACGGGCGAGACCGGGGTGCCGAAGAACACCGCGTCCAGGGAACCGCCGAGCACGTCGGCGGTGACGGCGGTGAGCACCACCAGCGGCAGCGCGGCCGCGGCCAGCAGGACCCACGCGCCCCAGCCC
>NZ_JAAALM010000403.1 GCF_009906395.1 Kineococcus indalonis | reverse complement strand
GCCGTGCACCTCGCGGGCGCCCGTCCACGGGCTCCAGTAGATGGAGCCGCCCTGGAAGGCGACGTAGGCGCCCTTGCCGTTGGGGGTGCGGACCTCCGGGGTCAGCGGCTCGCCGAGGAAGCCGCGGGTCCCGTCGTAGCGGTGCTCGTAGGCGTAGCCGATCTCGCCGCCCACGCGGGGGTCGGCCTGGGCGGGTGCTGCGGTGCTGATCGCCGCGAGGACGGCGGCGGCCGCGCCGACGACGCGGGTCTTCCAGGGACTCATGGGCTCACCGTAGTGAGCGCCCGCGCGGTGCCGCGGGCAGTTCCGGGGAACCGCCGGGCGGCACTTCGCCGCGCAGCCGCAGCAGCACGCAGCGTGGTGCTGCGGCACGCCGGAGGGGCTGCGCGGTGGCCGGTCCGGGAGGACCGGCCACCGCGCGGGCTCAGCCGAAGAGGCGCTGGCCGGCGATGCGCGCGCCCTCGGCGAGCGAGGCCAGCTTTGCGGTGGCGATCTGCGGGTGGATGCGCCCGCCGAGGCCGCAGTCGGTGGAGGCGACGACGTTCTCCGGGCCCACCACGGAGGCGAACCGCTCGATGCGGTCGGCGACCAGCTCGGGGTGCTCGACGACGTTCGTGGCGTGGCTGACGATGCCGGGCACGATCTTCTTGCCGGCCGGCAGCTGCACGTCCCGCCACACCTTCCACTCGTGCTCGTGGCGCACGTTGGCGGCCTCGAAGGAGTAGGAGCCGGCGTCGATCTGGAGCATGAGGTCGGCGATGTGCTTGAACTCCACGTCCGTGGTGTGCGGGCCGTGCCAGCTGCCCCAGCACAGGTGGAAGCGGACCCGGTCGGTGGGCAGGCCGCGCAGGGCGTGGTTGAGGGCCTCGACGCGCACGCGGGTGAACGCGCGGTAGTCCTCGACGCTGGGCTCGGGGTTGATCTGGTCCCAGTTCTCCGCGATGGAGGGGTCGTCGACCTGCAGGGTCAGGCCGGCGTCCAGGACGGCGCGGTACTCCTCGCGCATGACCTCCGCCCACGCCCAGATGTGCTCCTCCTCGGTGGCGTAGTGGCGGTTGGAGATGCGCGCGCCGCTGCCGGGCGAGAGGGAGGTGATGAAGCCCTGGCTGCGCGGCAGCCCGGCGGCCTCCAGGCCGGTGAGGAGGTTGGCGATGTCGGAGGCGATGGCCTCCTGGCCGACGTAGCGCAGCGGTCCGGTGGTGGCCGGGAACGCGGTGGCGGTCTTGCCGGTGGAGATGCCGGAGGAGGGGTCGGTGTAGGCGTCGTGGAACAGCTGCCAGTCGCGCCGGTCCGGGAAGCTGGTCAGCCGCACCCGGCCCGGCTCGGAGCGCACGGTGGGCTGGCTGAAGATGTCCTCGCCGGTGACCTCCAGCCCGGCCACGCGCTGGAAGGAGTACGACCACCAGGCGCCGTAGTCGACGGCGCTGGTCATGGCCTTGCCGTACTCGCCGTCGCCGACGATCGTGACTCCGAGGTCGTGCTGGCGCTGCACGAGGTCGACGACGGCCTCGGTGAGCAGCTTGTCGAACTCCGGGGTGCGCTTGAGGGTGAGGCCGTCGTCGGCGAGCTCACGGGCCTCGTTGGCGGCGATGAGCTCGGGCGTGCGGGGCAGGCTGCCGGCGTGGCTGACCTCGATGCGGCGGGGGGTGCTCACGGGTGCTCCGTTCGTGGGGTGGTGGCTCGGCTCAGCGCCGCAGGGCGCGGTCGAGGTCGTCGAGCAGGTCGTCGGGGTCCTCCAGGCCCACCGACAGGCGCAGCACGGCGTCGGACAGGCCGATGGCGGCCCGGCCCTGCTCGCCGAGGCGGCGGTGGGTCGTGGTGGCGGGGTGGGTGGCCAGCGACTTGGCGTCGCCGAGGTTGTTGGAGATGTCGACGACGCCGAGGCGATCGAGCACCTCGAAGGCGCGTTCCTTGCCGCGCCCCGCGGGCGCGTCGAGCTCGAACGTCACGACGGTGCCGCCGAGCTCCATCTGGCGCTTGGCGAGCTCGGCCTGCGGGTGCGAGGGCAGGGTCGGGTAGCGCACCCGGCGCACGCCGCGGGCGTCCTCGAGGTGCTCGGCGATGCGCAGGGCGGTGGCGGCGGAGTGCCGCACGCGCAGGCCCAGGGTCTCCAGGCCCTTCGCGAGCGTCCAGGCGTTGAACGGGCTGAGGGTGGGCCCGGTGTGCCGGGTCAGCTCGCGGAACCGGCCGTCGATGAACTCGGTGGTGCCCAGGACTGCGCCGCCCATGACGCGGCCCTGCCCGTCGACGTGCTTGGTGGCGGAGTACACGACGACGTCGGCGCCGAACTCCAGCGGCCGCTGGCCGACGGGGCTGGCGAAGGCGTTGTCGACCACGACCGCCGCACCGGCCGCGTGCGCCAGCTGCGCGACGGCCTCGATGTCGACGAGGGTCTGCATGGGGTTGGCGGGGGTCTCGAAGAACACCGCCTGCGCGGGGGTGGCCAGGGCGCGCTCCCACTGGGAGAGGTCCTCGCCGTCGACGAACTCCGTCGTGACGCCCCAGCGCGGCAGGATCTCGTCGAGGACCACGTAGCAGGAGCCGAACAGGCTGCGGGCGGCCACGACGCGGTCGCCGGCGCCGAGCAGGGCGGCCAGGGCGTAGAACACCGCGGACATGCCGCTGGCCAGGCCGTAGCAGGCCTCGGCGCCCTCCAGCAGCCGCATCCGCTCGGTGAACACCGACACCGTCGGGTTCCCGTAGCGGGAGTAGACGTAGCGGTCGACCTCGCCGGTGAACGCGGCCTCGGCGTCGGCGGCGGAGCCGTAGACGTACCCCGAGGTGAGGTACATCGCCTCGGAGGTCTCCTGGAAATCCGAGCGTGCCAGGCCGCCGCGCACGGCGGTGGTGTCGGGCCGCCAGGGGCGCGGGGCCCGGTCCCCGCTCACGACTGCCTCCACGGCAGGCCCTCGGCGCGCCAGCCGGCGCCGCCGCGGTGCCCGTCCTCGTCGAGGTCGCCCTCGAAACCGTGCAGGACGTTGTAGCTGGGGGCGATGCCGGCGGCGGTGGCGGCCTCGGCGGCGGCGACCGAGCGCTTGCCGGAGCGGCACAGGAAGAGCACCGGGCCGCGGCGGCCCGCGGTGACGCCGGCGCGCTCCAGCTCGGCGAGGAACCGCGCCCCGGGCGCGGCGGGGTCGACGGGCGCCCAGGACGCGAACACGGGTCCCTTGCCGATCCCCGCGGTGTCCGGCACCCCGACCCAGGTCCACTCCGCCTCGGTGCGGACGTCCACGAGGACGGCCTCGCCGTCGTCGCGCAGCAGTTCGAACGCCTCGCGCGGAGCGAGGTCGCCGGCGTAGCTCACGTGCCCTCCCATCGGTCCCGGCATGAGCACCCTCCCGAAGGGGGTTGCTGCGGCGTCGTCGAGCCAGGTCTCTCGGCCGCTCTGGATGGTCCTGCCAGCGTAGGGCATGGGGCGGGTGCGGCGGGCGGTCCCGAGCCGGAGGGGGCCGGACGGGCGGTGCGCTCCGCCGGACGGCGCAGCCGCGGCTCAGGTCCGCCGCCCGCGCGCCGACGTTGCCAGGTGGGGCGTGCCCGTGGCACGCTCCGATCAGGTCATGAGCGCCAGCGCGAAGCCCCGGCTCGCTGGCCGGCAACCCTCCTGTCGCGGCGGGGTGCCCCGGGTGACGACCTGGCCGGCGCCGAGGTGGTGCCGGCAAGCGCGGACCCGCGGGCGCCGTCCGGCGGGTCCCCTCCCCGAGGAGGCCCTCGTGC
>NZ_JAAALM010000402.1 GCF_009906395.1 Kineococcus indalonis | reverse complement strand
ACCCGGTGGCTCGACGCCGACGAGCCACCGGGTGGCGCCGCGGGCGGGGCCGGTCGAGGAGGGGGGGGCGAGGACGGCGTCACCGGGGGCCATGCACCCAGAGTAGTCGCCCCCTTCAACTACCGGCGTCAGCCGATCGGTCGACCCCCGAAGGGGGGTGGTGCCGGGCGCGGTGCACCGGGCGCGGCACCGGGCGCGGCACCGGGCAGTGGCGCCCCCGTCCGGCGGCTCGTGTCGGAGACGGCGCCTAGGGTTGGGGCGTGGCCTCTCGCACCCCGTCCACCGGCTCGTCCGGCACCAGCAGCACCCCCCGGCGCACGTCCCGGACCCGTGCGGCCGCCGCCACCGCGACGCGGCCGGTGGCCACCGCCGCCGTCCCCTCCGACCGCCTGGTGGTGCGCGGTGCGCGCGAGCACAACCTGAAGAACGTCTCGGTCGACCTGCCCCGCGACAGCCTGGTCGTCTTCACGGGCCTGTCCGGCTCCGGCAAGTCCTCCCTGGCCTTCGACACGATCTTCGCCGAGGGCCAGCGCCGCTACGTGGAGTCCCTGTCGGCCTACGCCCGGCAGTTCCTGGGGCAGATGGACAAGCCCGACGTCGACTTCATCGAGGGTCTGTCGCCGGCGGTGTCCATCGACCAGAAGTCCACCTCGCGCAACCCCCGCTCGACCGTGGGCACGATCACCGAGGTCTACGACTACCTGCGGCTGCTCTTCGCGCGCGCCGGGCGCCCGCACTGCCCGGTGTGCGGGGAGCCCGTGGGCCGGCAGACGCCGCAGCAGATCGTCGACCAGCTGCTGGAGCTGGAGACCGGCACCCGCTTCCAGGTGCTGGCGCCGGTGGTGCGCGACCGCAAGGGCGAGTACGCCGACCTCTTCCGCGAGCTGCAGTCCAAGGGCTTCGCCCGCGCCCGCGTGGACGGCGAGGTCGTCGCCCTGGACGCCCCGCCCACCCTGCAGAAGAAGCTCAAGCACACCATCGAGGTGGTGGTGGACCGCCTGGTGGTCAAGGAGGGCGTCAAGCGGCGCCTGACGGACTCGGTGGAGACGGCCCTGGTCCTGTCCGGGGGGCTGCTGGTCGCCGACCTGGTGGACGTGCAGGGCCCCGAGGGCGAGCGCCGCTTCTCCGAGAAGATGGCCTGCCCCAACGAGCACCCCCTGGACGTGGACGAGATCGAGCCGCGCTCCTTCTCCTTCAACGCCCCCTTCGGCGCCTGCCCGGAGTGCACCGGCATCGGCACCCAGCTGGAGGTCGACCCGGAGCTGGTGATCCCCGACGAGGACCTCAGCCTCGCCGAGGGCGCGATCGCGCCGTGGGCGTCGGGCTCGGCGGACTACTTCCAGCGCCTGATGACCGCGCTGGCGGAGGACCTGTCCTTCTCGATGGACACCCCGTGGCGGGCGCTGCCCAAGCGCGCCAAGGACGCGCTGCTGCACGGCAAGGACCACGAGGTGCAGGTGCGCTACCGCAACCGCTGGGGGCGCGAGCGGCAGTACTCCACCGGCTTCGAGGGCGTCATCCCCTTCGTCAAGCGCCGCCACGCCGAGACGGAGTCGGACTGGAGCAAGGAGCGCTACGAGGGGTACATGCGCGAGACCCCGTGCCCGGTGTGCGGGGGCGCGCGGCTGAAGCCCTCGATCCTGGCCGTGAAGGTCGGCGGGCTCTCCATCGCGGACGTGTGCGCGCTGCCCATCGACGAGTGCGCCACGTTCCTGGACACCGTGACGCTGACCCCGCGCGAGAAGAAGATCGCCGCGCAGGTCGTCAAGGAGATCCAGGCGCGGCTGGGCTTCCTGCTGGACGTGGGCCTGGACTACCTGTCCCTGGACCGCCCGGCGGGCACCCTCTCCGGCGGCGAGGCGCAGCGCATCCGGCTGGCCACGCAGATCGGCTCGGGCCTGGTCGGGGTGCTGTACGTGCTGGACGAGCCGAGCATCGGCCTGCACCAGCGCGACAACCGGCGCCTGATCGACACCCTCACGCGCCTGCGCGACCTGGGCAACACCCTCATCGTCGTCGAGCACGACGAGGACACCGTGCGGGTGGCCGACTGGGTGGTGGACTTCGGCCCCGGTGCCGGTGAGCGCGGCGGGCAGGTCGTGCACTCCGGCGACGTGGCCGGGCTGCTGGCCAACCCGAAGTCGCTGACCGGGCAGTACCTCTCGGGAGCGCGCAGCATCGAGGTGCCGGAGCAGCGCCGCCCCGTGGACCCCGAGCGCACCCTCGTGGTCAGCGGCGCGCGCGAGCACAACCTCAAGGACGTCACGGTGGAGTTCCCGCTGGGCTGCCTGGTGGCGGTGACCGGCGTGTCCGGCTCGGGCAAGTCCACCCTGGTCAACGACATCCTCTACACGGTGCTGGCCAACAAGCTCAACGGCGCGCGGCGGGTGCCCGGCCGGCACAAGTCCGTGCAGGGCCTGGAGCACCTGGACAAGGTGGTGCACGTCGACCAGAGCCCCATCGGCCGCACCCCGCGCAGCAACCCGGCCACCTACACCGGGGTGTTCGACCACATCCGCAAGCTGTTCGCCTCCGCGCCGGAGTCGAAGCTGCGCGGCTACCAGCCGGGTCGGTTCTCCTTCAACGTCAAGGGCGGGCGCTGCGAGGCCTGCTCCGGCGACGGCACCCTGAAGATCGAGATGAACTTCCTGCCGGACGTGTACGTGCCGTGCGAGGTGTGCCACGGCGCCCGCTACAACCGCGAGACCCTCGAGGTGCACTTCAAGGGCAAGACGATCGCCGAGGTGCTCGACATGCCCATCGAGGAGGCCAAGGACTTCTTCGGGGCGGTGCCGGCGATCTCCCGCTACATGAGCACCCTCACCGAGGTCGGTCTGGGCTACGTGCGCCTGGGGCAGCCGGCCACCACGCTCTCCGGCGGTGAGGCGCAGCGGGTGAAGCTGGCCGCCGAGCTGCAGCGCCGCTCCAACGGCCGCACGATCTACGTGCTGGACGAGCCCACCACCGGCCTGCACTTCGAGGACATCCGCAAGCTGCTGGGCGTGGTGCAGGGCCTGGTCAACAAGGGCAACAGCGTGCTGGTCATCGAGCACAACCTCGACGTCATCAAGAGCGCCGACTGGCTGGTGGACATGGGCCCCGAGGGCGGCGGGGGCGGCGGCGCGGTCGTGGCCACCGGCACCCCCGAGCAGGTGGCCGCCGACCCGGCCAGCCACACCGGCCGGTTCCTGGCCGAGCTGCTGGGCACCGCGGAGTCCGCCCCCACCCGGCGCACGCCCGCACCGCGCCGCAAGACGGCCGCCCGCGCGAGCTGACCCGGCCCGCCGCCGCCCGCGGCGGCGCGCGCGGCAGCCGTGCGCCCACCGGTCCCCACCGGCCCGGGCGGCGGGCGCGGCGCGCCCGCGCGCTCCACGGCCGGCGCGGGTGCTCCCGGTAGTCTCCCGCCGTGGCACGGCCCTCCTCGCGCGATCCGCTCGGCACCCGCACCCGCGGTGCCGCGACGGGGCACCGGGTGCGCGAGCAGCGGGTGCGGCCGTGAGCGCCTGGTCCGAGCACGTCTGGACCGACCGGGACGGGCACGCCGTCCGGCCCCGCACCGGCGACCGCGACCTGTGCCTGGCGTGCGGGGCGGTGTGCGAGCACCTCTTCGAGGGGCTCTCCTTCCACCCCGAGCACTGGGTGGGCACCACGGCCGCCGAGCGCGAGCAGGCGTCCCGGCGCGCGCTGCACTGGATCGCCGAGAACCCCGAGGCCTACGAGGCCCGCCTGGCC
>NZ_JAAALM010000401.1 GCF_009906395.1 Kineococcus indalonis | reverse complement strand
CCGCGACCCCCCTACTCCCAGCGGAAGGCTCGCACAGCCGCCAGCCCCGCCACCAGCGCCGTGCCGGCCGGTGCGAGCAGCTGGGAGGCGGGCACGGGCGCCCCCGCCCACGCCCGCAGCAACCCCTCGACCAGCGCACCCAGCGGCGAGTGGCGGCCCAGCACCTCCAGCCAGTGCGGCAGCACCTCCAGCGGCACCCAGATCCCGGCCAGGAAGAGGACCGGCATCAGCAGCACGGGGCCCAGCACGGCGCTGGCCCTGGCCGAGGGGGAGAGGGCGGCGATGAGCAGGCCCAGGGCGAACAGCGCCAGCGCCCCCAGGGCGGTGACCAGCACCGCCGTCCCGGGCGAGGCCGGCGCGGGCAGCCCCACCACCGTCAGCGCCACCACGGCCAGGACGGTGGTGCCCACGAGCACGGCGGCCAGGTGCACCAGCAGCTGCGCCACCAGCAGCGCCGCCGGGGAGGCGGGCGTGGTGGACAACCGCCGCAGCACCCCGGCCTCGCGGTACAGGGCCAGCGTGCCGGGCAGGCTGATGAGACCCACCGTGCCCAGCACCAGCGCCACCGCCAGGGAGGGCACGAACGCCGCGGAGTCCCGGCTGGTCGTGGAGGCCGGGTCCGCCAGGTCCACGGCCAGGCCCAGCGCCAGCAGCAGCGCCAGGGGCAGCAGCAGGACGAAGGCGGCGACGGTGGGCTCGCGCGACAGCAGCACCGCCTCGCTGCGCACCAGGGCGAGGAGCTTGTTCACCGCGCCTCCTCCACGTCCGTCAGCCGCAGGTAGGCGTCCTCGAAGGACACCTGGCCCACCCGCAGCTCGGCGGCGGTGCTGCCGTGCTCGGCCAGGCTCGCCAGGACCGCCTGCACCACGGTGGCGGTGCCCCGCACGCTCCACCGGTCGCCGTCGCGGCGCACCGAGCGCACGGCGGGCAACGCCTCCAGGACGCCGTCGTCCACCGGCGGCAGGGGCCGGAAGGTGAGGTCGTGGACCCCGCCGGCGCTCGCCGCGGTGAGCTCGGCGGGGCTCCCGGTGGCGCGCACCCGCCCGCCGGTCAGGACCGCCACCCGGTCGCACAGGTGCGCCACCTCGTCCATCTGGTGGCTGACCAGCACCACGGTGGTCCCGGCCCGGTTGACCTCGCGCACCAGCTGCCACGTCTGGCGCCTGGCCGCCGGGTCCAGCCCGGTGGTCAGCTCGTCGAACACCACCAGCTCGGGGCGGCCCAGCAGGGCCAGCGCGATGGAGACGCGCTGCTGCTGGCCGCCGGAGAGCTTGCCGAACGCGGTGCGCTGGACGCCCGCCAGGCCCACCTGCTCCAGCACCTCCCGCCAGGGCGCCGGGCGGCGGTGGAACGACGCGTGCAGCGCCAGCACCTCGGCCACCCGCGCCCGCGGCTGCACCCGGCTGGCCTGCAGCTGCGCCCCCACCCGCTGCACCAGCGCGCGGCGCTCGCGCACCGGGTCCAGCCCGAGCACGCGCACGCTGCCGCGGTCGGGTCTGCGCAGGCCCAGCAGGCACTCCACCGTCGTGGTCTTGCCCGCCCCGTTGGGCCCCAGCAGGCCGAACACCTCCCCCTGCCGCACGCTCAGGTCGACGTCGTCGACGGCCACCGTCGAGCCGTACTCCTTGTGCAGCCCCCGCACCCGGACCACCGGCGTCCCCGCCACCTCGTCCGCGCTCCTCGCTGCTGCCACCACTGCCACCACGGCCACCTCCGTCCTCGGTCCCTCGTCCTGGACCTGCCACGCTGCCCGCCGCACCGGGCGCGCCGGATCGTCCGGCAGGACGCGGTGGTGGCCGTCGGGGACGAGCGGGGGATCGACCGTCCGGCTGACCCGTGCGAGCCTGCCGGGTGGTAGGGGGACGCGGGGGAACCCGGTGCCGTCGTCCTGGAGCGGCCGCAGCCGCACGGTTCGTGCGCGTTCCACCTCGAGGGCCACCTCGAGGACCACCTCGAGCTGTGCGGGCCGGGTGCCCGGGCCGGGTCCGGGCTCAGAGGGGGAACCGCACGCCCGTGAGCTCCTCGGAGACGGACCACAACCGCTGCTGGACCGCGAGGTCGTAGGAGTCCGGGCTGGAGGTGACCGGCCGGGGGTTCCCGCGGACCTCGCCGCGACCGCCGGGGCCGTAGTACTGCCCGCCCAGCACGGCCGGGTCGGTCGCGGCGCGCAGCGTCGGCAGGGCGCCCGCCGCCGCGGACTGGGTGAGGAACGGGGCCACCCGGTCCGAGACGGCCCGCAGCGGTGCCGGGGAGTTGCGGACGAGCTCGGTGTTGGAGGCGCCGGGGTGGGCGGCCACCGCGACCGTCGTGCCCCGGCGGGCCAGCCGGCGCTGCAGCTCGTAGGTGAACATGAGGTTGGCGAGCTTGGACTGCCCGTAGGCGCCGACGCGGGAGTAGGAGCGCTCCCACTGCAGGTCCTCGAAGCGGATGGCCGCGCGGATGCGGTGCCCGAGGCTGCTGACCGTCACCACGCGCGAGCCGGGGACGGCCAGCACCGACTCGAGCAGCAACCCCGTGAGGGCGAAGTGGCCGAGGTGGTTGGTCCCGAACTGCAGTTCGAAGCCGTCCTCGGTCGTCCGCTTCGGGGTGTGCATCACCCCGGCGTTGTTGACGAGCAGGTCGATGCGCGGGTGCGTCTCGCGCAGCGCGGCCGCGGCCTCGTGGACCGAGGCCAGCGAGCCCAGGTCGAGGCGCTGCACGCTGACGTCGCCGCCCACGCGCTGCGCGGCCTGCTCGCCCTTGCCGGTGTCGCGCACGGCGAGCACCACCGCGGCGCCGCGCTCGGCGAGGACCTTGGCCGTCTCCAGACCCAGGCCGGTGTTGGCGCCGGTGACGACCGCCACCCGGCCGCGCTGGTCGGGAACCTCGCGCGCCGTCCACTCCGTGCTCATGTCGTCCCCCTCGGTGGTCCGGCCCCGTTGAGAGACCGGTGGTCTGTTGTGCCGGCAACGCTAAGAGACCGCTGGTCCGACGTCAAGAGACCAGTGGTCTGCAAAGTGCTAGGGTTTCCGCCGTGACCTTCCAGCGGGCCCGCAGCCCGGAGCAGCGCGAGATCCGGCGCCGGGCGATCCTGGACACCGCGGCCGCCCTGCTGGAGGAGGTGCCGGTGGGCGAGCTCAGCCTCAACGAGCTCAGCCGCCGCGTCGGCCTGGCCAAGTCCAACGTGCTGCGCTACTTCGACTCCCGCGAGGGCGTGCTGCTGGAGCTGATGGACCGCGTCCTGCAGGACTGGCTCGCGGAGCTCGGCGCCGACCTCGCGGCCGGCGTCGACGCCCACCTGCCGCTGGTGCCGCGCGCCGAGCAGCTGGCCGCGGTGCTCGCCCGGTCGCTGGCCGGGCACCGGGTGCTGTGCGACCTGCTGGGGGCGCAGGGTGCCGTCCTGGAGCGCAACGTCACCGTCGAGGTCCTCACCCGCCACAAGCGCACGGCCCTGACCCGGCTGAGCGCGGCGGCCGACCTGCTGCGCCGCCACGTGCCCGAGCTCGGCGCCGCGGCCGAGACGTTCTGCTTCCAGGCGATGGTCCTGGCCGGCGCCCTGGCGCCCTACAGCTCGCCACCGCCCGGCGTGCGCGCCGCCTACGAGGCCGAACCGGCGCTGGCCGTCCTGCACCTGGAGCTGCAGGACTCCCTGCAGCTGGCGATCCGGACCATGCTCCTGGGGGCCGTGCCGCGCCGCTGAGGCGCCCGGTGGTGCCGGGGGAGGGGGCGAGGGGGACCCCCGCCCGCTCAGGCGGGGGC
>NZ_JAAALM010000400.1 GCF_009906395.1 Kineococcus indalonis | reverse complement strand
GGCCCGTGGTGCGCGTGTCGGCTCGCGCGCGGGGGGCGCAGGTGGCTCACTTGCCCGGTGACGGACTCCCCGGCGCCGCCGCCGGGCGCGCCGCGCCCGCGACCCGCGCCACCGCGGCCCGTGCACCTCGCGGACCTCGCCCTCGCCCTGGGGGTGCCGGCCCCGGCCGGTCCCGGTCCCCGGCTCTCGGGCCTGACGCTGGACTCGCGCTGCGTCCTGCCCGGCGACCTCTACGCCGCCCTGCCGGGCGCGCGGCACCACGGGGCCGGCTTCGCGCGGCAGGCGCGGGCCGCGGGGGCGGTCGCGGCCGTCAGCGACCGCCCGCTGGAGGGCCTGCCCACCCTCGTCGTGCCCGACCCGCGCGCGGTGCTCGGGCAGCTCGCCGCCCACCTGCACGGGCACCCCGCCGCAGCGCTGGAGGTGCTCGGGGTCACCGGCACCAACGGCAAGACGAGCACCACCCACCTGCTCGACGCGGGCCTGCGCGCCGCGGGCCGGTGCACGGGCCTGCTCAGCGGGGTGCAGGTGCGCACCCCGGGCTGGTCGCGCCCCGCGCAGCGCACCACCCCCGAGGCGCCGGAGCTGCAGGAGGTGCTCGCCTCGCTGCGCGAGCAGGGCGCCACCGCCGCGGCCGTGGAGGTCTCCAGCCACGGGCTGGCGCTGCACCGGGTGGACGGCACCCGCTTCGCGGGCGCGGTGTTCACCAACCTGGGTCTCGACCACCTCGACCTGCACGGCGACCAGGAGTCCTACTTCGAGGCCAAGGCGGCCCTGTTCGACGCCGCGCGCTGCGCCCTGGCCGTCGTCAACGCCGACGACGCGCACGGGCGGCGCCTGGCCGCCGCGGTGCGCACGCCCGTCGTGACGTTCTCCGCGGCCGGCCGGCCCGGCGCCGACTGGCGCGCCGCCGAGGTCGTCGCGGACGCCTCCGGGACGGTGTTCCGGCTGCTGGGGCCCGGCACCGACCGGCGCGTGCGGCTGCGGCTGCTGGGCGCGCACCAGGTCGACAACGCCCTGGGGGCGATCGCCCTCCTGCACGCCAGGGGCGTGGACGTCGAGGCCGCCGTGCGCGGCGCCGAGGAGCTGGCCGGGGTGCCCGGGCGGCTGGAGCGGGTGGACGCCGGGCAGCCGTTCCTGGCGCTGGTGGACCACGCCCACAACGTCGCCGGCCAGCACCGGGTGCTGCCCTTCCTGCGCAGCCTGACCGGCGGGCGGGTGGTGGTGGTGCTGGGCGCCACCGGCGAGCGCGACCCCGGCAAGCGCGCGCCGCTGGGCCGCACCGCGGCGCGCCTCGCCGACGTCGTCGTCGTCACCGACGAGAGCCCCCACGGCGACGACCCCGCGCTGCTGCGCGAGGCGGTGGCCGCCGGCGCGCGCGGCGCCGGCGGCGCGGACGTGCACGTGGAGGCCGACCGCGACCGGGCCCTGCAGCTGGCGGTCTCGCTGGCCGCGCCCGGCGACGTGGTGGTCGTCGCCGGGCGCGGCCACGACCGCCGGCTCGTGGCCGGCGGGCGCACCCGCACCTTCGACGACGCGGTGCAGCTGCGCGCCGCGCTGGCGCACCTGCCCGCGGCGGGCGGGCGCTGAACGCCTCGGCTCAGTCCAGCGGCAGGTGCCGGCGCCACCACTCCAGGACCGCCTCGAAGCGCTGCAGGCGGTGGCGCGGGCGGCCCGAGCGGGTCAGCTCGTGGTCCTCGCCGGGGAAGAGCAGCACCTCCGACTCCACCCCCGCCCGGCGCAGCGCCAGGAAGTAGCGCTCCGCCTGCGACAGCGGGCAGCGCAGGTCGTCCTCGGAGTGCACCACCAGCGTCGGCGTGCGCGTCAGGTGCGCCACCGACTGCGGGCTGCGGGCGCGCTGGACGGCGGGGTCGGGGCCGAAGTACTGCTCGGTGAAGTAGGTGCCGATGTCGGAGGTGCCCACGAAGAGCTCCGCGTCCAGGTAGCCGCGCTCGACGACCGCGGCGGCGAAGCGGTGGTCGTGCGCGATCGTCCACGCCGTCAGGTACCCGCCGTAGGAACCGCCCAGCACCCCCACCCGCTGCGCCTCCAGGCCGTGCTCGCGGCAGGCGCCGTCGAACAGGTCCAGCACGTCGGTGGCGTCCACCGTGCCCATCGCGCCGGCGATGGCCCGCGCGTGCGCCTCGCCGTACCCGGCCGAGCCGCGCGGGTTGCCCATGACGACGGCGTACCCGGCGCCGGCGAGCACCTGCGCCTCGTCGAACAGCGAGCCGGTGTACTGCGCGAACGGCCCGCCGTGCACCAGCAGCAGCGTGGCGCGCGGGGCGCCGGCGGGGGTGTCGGGCACGAGCACCCAGCCGTGCAGCGGGTGCCCGTCGCGGGCGGGCACCTCCACCTCGCGCGGCACCACCAGGCCGGTCGCGCGCAGCGGCGCGGACAGGTCGGTGAGCCGGCGCGGGCCGTCCGCGCCCAGCACGGCCACGTCGCCGGAGGTGCCGGCGTCGCGCACGGCCAGCGCCACCGTCCCGCCCGCCGCGGCGGCGCCGGTGACCTCCACCGGCCCGCCGGTCAGGCGCTCGACGTCGCCGGCGGCGTCCACCCGCAGCAGGTGCAGCGCGCCGCGGACGCGGTCCTGCACGAGCACCGCGCCCCCACCGGCGGCCTCCAGGCCGGACTCGCCGAGGTCCACCGTCGCCGGGTCGGTCAGCGGGTGCGCGGCGCCGTCGCGCAGCACGTGCAGGACGGTGCTGCGCCCGGCGACGTCCCGGCCGGTGGGGCCCAGCGGGGCGGCCAGGACGAACACCGAGCCGTCGGCGGTGGTGAGCACCTCGCGCACCGCCAGGTCGGCGCCCGGCCCGAGCAGCTCCTCGGGCTCGGCGAGCCCGGCGGCCCCGGGCCCGGCGCCGGTGCCCGGGGCGGGCAGGGGCACGCGGTGCGCGCCCACCCGCAGGTCGTCGTCGCGGCCGGGGTGGCGGGCGGCCACGAACGTCACCGCGGTGCCGTCCGGGGTGAACCGCGGGTGCGTGCAGTCCACGTCCCCGGCGGTCAGCCGCACCGCCTGCGGCACCCGCGCCGCCCCCCCTGCGCCTGCCGCGCCCGCCGGGGCCGGTGCGCCGGGGGAGGGGGCCGGCGCCGGCACCGGCTCGGCGCCGGCGTCGGGCACCTCCACGACGAACAGCTGCACCCGCTGGTCCACCGCGTAGCCGGGCAGGCCGTTGCTCTTGTAGCGCGTCGTGGTGATCCGCCGCGGCGGCTCGGCCGCCGGCCCCACGCCCTCGACGGTGCCGTAGCGGCCCGGCTCGGGGTCGCGGGCGGCCAGCACCAGGCGCCGGGAGTCCGGCGACCAGTCGAAGGAGAGCACCCCGCGCGGGCGGTCGGTGACCACCAGCGGCTCCCCGCCGCCGGCGGCGACCACCGCCAGCTGCGCCGGCGCGCCCGGAGCGGCGCGCAGGAACGCCACCAGCGAGCCGTCGGGGGAGAAGCGCGGGGCGCCGTCGCGGTGCCCGCGCGTCAGCAGCGAGGCCGGGGCGGAACCGTCCGCCGGCACCCGCCACAGCTGGCCCACCTCGGCGTCGGCGGCGGTGTCCGGGCGCGAGAGGGCGAACACCACCGTCGCGCCGTCGGGGGAGACGGTGGGCGCGGAGACGCTGCGCAGCAGGTCCAGGTGACGGGGTTGCACGGGGGCTCCTCCTCCTGCCGCCCGCACCGGGCGGCGCCGTCGGCGACGGCGCCAGGCTAGGAGGTGCCCCGCAGGGTGCGGCACAGGCGCGCGGGGCGCGCCGAGGG
>NZ_JAAALM010000003.1 GCF_009906395.1 Kineococcus indalonis | reverse complement strand
GTCCCCGCACCGCGCCCCGCGCCCCCCGTGACGCCCGGCCTGGCCGAGGAGCTGGTGCGGCCCGCGGTGCCGCAGCTGGCGCCCGAGCCGCAGCCCGCCCCGGCGCTCGCCGAGGCGCCGGCCGCCGCCGTCGCCGGCGGCGAGCAGACCGGCCCGGCGCTGAAGGTGAACGACGTCCTCATCGCCGCCCTGCGGGCCGGTGCCTCCGACGTCCACCTCACCACCGGCGCGCCGCCCACGGTGCGCCTGTCCGGGGAGCTGACGCCGCTGGAGGGCTTCGCCAAGCTCACCCCGCAGGTGCTGCAGCAGGCGATCTACGCCGTCCTCACCCAGAAGCAGCGCGAGCACTTCGAGGCCCACCTCGAGCTGGACTTCGCCTACGCCGTGCCCGGGCACTCCCGCTTCCGCGTCAACGTCTACCGCCAGCGCGAGTCCCTCGGCGCCGCGTTCCGCCGCATCCCCTTCGACATCAAGCCGCTGGAGGACCTCGGCGTCCCGCCGGTCGTGGCGTCCTTCGCGGGCCTGCAGCGCGGGTTCGTGCTCGTCACCGGCCCCACCGGCTCGGGCAAGTCCACCACTCTGGCCTCGATCGTGGACCTGGCCAACCGCACCCGCCACGACCACATCATGACCGTGGAGGACCCCATCGAGTTCCTCCACCGGCACAAGGGCTGCCTGGTGAACCAGCGCGAGGTGGGGGAGGACACGAAGTCCTTCGCCAGCGCGCTCAAGCACGTGCTGCGCCAGGACCCCGACATCATCCTCGTCGGCGAGCTGCGCGACCTGGAGACGATCTCCGTGGCGCTGACCGCCGCGGAGACCGGCCACCTCGTCTTCGGCACCCTGCACACCCAGGACGCCGCCCAGACCATCGACCGCGTCATCGACGTCTTCCCCCCGCACCAGCAGCAGCAGATCCGCGTGCAGCTCGCCGGCGCCCTGCAGGGCGTGGTGTGCCAGACGCTGTGCAAGCGCGCCGACGGCCAGGGCCGCGTCGTGGCCACCGAGGTCCTCGTCGCCACCCCGGCCATCCGCAACCTCATCCGCGAGGGCAAGACCCACCAGATCGGCTCCGCCATGCAGGCCGGCGCGCAGTTCGGCATGCACACCCTCGACCAGCACCTGGCCGAGCTGGTGCGCACCCGCCAGATCACCTTCGAGCACGGCCTGGAGAAGTCCCACGCCGCCGACGAGTTCCGCCGCCTGACCGGCTGGATCTGAGGGAGGACCCGAGATGGCCACCGCCACCAAGGGGCCCGCCCGGGCCGCCAAGCCCGGTCAGCGGACCTTCGAGTACGCCGCGCGCGACCGCACCGGCAAGCTCGTCAAGGGCACGCTCGAGGCCGGCGACCAGCAGGCCGTCATCGGCCGCCTGCAGAGCCAGGACCTGGCCCCCGTCTCCGTCACGGAGTCCAGGGCCGGCCAGGGCCTGCAGATGGAGATCAGCCTTCCCGGCTCGAACCGGGTGACGCTGAAGGACCTGGCGCTGATGTCGCGGCAGTTCGCCACGATGGTCTCCTCCGGCCTGACGCTGCTGAAGGCGCTGGCGATCCTCGCGGAGCAGACGGAGAGCAAGAAGCTCGCCGCCACCCTGCAGGAGTGCCGCGCGGAGGTCGAGGGCGGCACGGCGCTGTCCACCGCGCTGGCCCGGCACCGCGACGTCTTCCCGCCCCTGATGATCAACATGGTGCGCGCCGGTGAGGTCGGCGGCTTCCTGGACCAGGTGCTGCTGCAGATCGCGGACAACTTCGAGGCCGAGGTCAAGCTGCGGGCCAAGGTGAAGTCGGCGATGACCTACCCGGTCGTCGTCTTCGTCATCGCCATCCTCGCCGTCGTCGGCATGCTGCTGTTCATCGTGCCGATCTTCGCGAACATGTTCACCGAGCTGGGTGGCGAGCTGCCGCTGCCCACGAAGATCCTCGTGGCGCTGTCCCACGGGATGACGTACGCCGCTCCCGTCGGCGTCGTCACGGCGCTCGCGTTCCCGGCCGTGTGGCGCAAGGTCAAGGACAAGCCGAGGGTGCGGGACGTCGTCGACCCCCTCAAGCTCAAGCTGCCGATCTTCGGGGTGCTGACGCAGAAGATCGCCCTGAGCCGCTTCACCCGCAACCTGGGCACCATGCTGCGCTCCGGCGTGCCGATCCTGCAGAGCCTGGAGATCGTCGGGAACGCCAGCGGCAACGTCGTCATCGAGCGCGCCTCGAGGGACGTCATGGAGAGCGTCCGCTCGGGCCGCTCGCTCGCCGCCCCGCTGGCCGAGCACGCGGTCTTCCCCGCGATGGTGGTGCAGATGATGAGCGTCGGCGAGGACACCGGCGCCCTGGACTCGATGCTGCACAAGATCTCCGACTTCTACGACCAGGAGGTCGAGGCCACGACCGAGGCCCTCACCAGCCTCATCGAGCCCATCATGATCGCGGTCCTGGGCGGCATCGTCGGTTCCATGATCGTGGCGATGTACATGCCCATCTTCGGGGTCATGAACCTCATCAACTGAACCGCGCCGACCGACCAGCGCCGGCGCCGAACCGGTGCCGCCGAACGGCCCGTGAGCGCTCCTGCTCACGGGCCGTCGTCGTCCCGCGGCAGGGCGCTGGGCCGTGCGGGTGACCGGGTGAAGTGCACGCTCAAGGGCGCCGGGGGAGCACCCGATGTCTTCAGTACAAGAGCCGCGAGGCCGGTAGACGCCGGTGCGCGACCCGCGAGCGGCTCAGGATCTCACCGAAGGGGAGCACCATGCTCGCTCGCATCCGCAAGGCCGTGGAGGAGAAGGACCAGGGCTTCACCCTGATCGAGCTCCTCGTCGTCATGATCATCATCGGCATCCTCGCCGCCATCGCCATCCCGACCTTCCTGAACCAGCGCAACAAGGCCTACGACACCCAGGCCCGCAGCGACCTGCGCAGCGCGCAGACGGAGATGGAGACGTACTACACCGATAACCAGACGTACCCGACCAAGCTGGTCGCTGGTACTGCGCCCGCCACCGGTCCGGCGGCAGACACCATCTACGTCAAGGTCTCGGGCAAGACCGCCTTCGCCACGCCGACCGTCACCAACACCGCTGGCGCCGAGTCCTACTGCATCTCGGCCAAGTCGCAGTCCGGCTCCGACTTCAAGATCGAGAGCGGCAAGTCCGGTGTCAACAAGGGCACCTGCTGATCAACCCCCTCGCGCGGGCGGTGCTCCGAGAGCTCATCTCGGTGCACCGCCCGCCGGCTAGCACGGGCACACCTCGAAAGGGGAGAACTCCCATGTTGCGTGGAACCCCCGAGCACCACGCCGAGGAAGGCTTCTCCCTCGTCGAGGTCGTCGTCGCGCTCAGCCTCCTGGCCCTCGTCGCCGCCTCCAGCGCCGTCTTCTTCCTGCGCGGCACCGTCGCCGCCAGCGAGCAGGAGCGTCGGCAGATCGCCACGACCCTCGCCACGCAGGCCGTGGAGGCGAGCCGTTCGGTGCGTCCCGACTACCTGCTGACCGGCCGTCGCTCGGCCGACGTGCAGGCGCAGTGGACCCGCGTCGCGCCCGTCGAGGCCTCCACCACCTTCCCGGCGTGGGACTCCACCGCCGTCCCCGGCGCCACCCCCACGATCGCCCTCGCCTCGACGACGAGGCTCTCGGGCGAGACGTACGCCGTCGACACCCTCGTGGGCGTCTGCTACCGCCTGCGCAGCCAGGTGAACGGCCAGTGCACCAAGGGCACCGGCACCGACGCGCAGACCACTCCCAACGGGTACGTGAAGCTCTACCGCGTGATCGTGCAGGTCGCCTGGACGCCCGGCGGTGGTTCCGCCCGGTGCCGCGGTGGTGCCTGCACCTACCGCACGGCCACCCTCATCGACCCCACGGCCGAGCTGCGCTGGAGCGTCACGTCGGCCCCCGTCGTCGAGCCCAGCACCCAGCCGATCGACGCTCAGAAGGGCACCGCGACGCCGAAGCCGCTGCGCACCCTCGTCGACGCCGGCAACACCGATCAGAACTCGCGCGTGTGGATCAGCACCGTCAACGCCGGCGGGGGCACCTTCAGGCTCGACGGCACGGCCTACGACGCGGCGACCAAGCGCTCCGGCCGGGAGCTCACCTACACGCCGCCGCTGAACACCGTCGGGACCTTCACCGCCCGGTGGTTCGTGCGCAACTACGACGGCCAGTCCTCCAAGACGGTGACGCTCACGGTGCCGGTGCGCCCCGTGGCGGTCAACGACGTCGTGTCGGTGACCGCCGCCCACCTCGTCCCCGGCGGCGGCAACGCCATCGGCATCGGCAACGGCAACGGCAACGGCGGCTCCTCCGGGTCGTCGGCGGTGACCGTCGACCTGGTGGCCAACGACACCCCCAGCACGACGGCCACGGTCGAGGTCACCGACCCGGTCAGGACGTCGGGGACCTGCACCCTCACCCGGGTCGACGCCGGCCGGTTCAGCGTGTCCGGTGCCACCGGGTCGCTGCTCACCAGCGGGCAGACGTGCCGGTGGACCTACACGCTGCGCGGGACCGGGGCCAACTCCGGCCTGGTGTCGGGTGCCGCCCAGCTCACGGTGAACGTGCTGTGAAGCGCACCGGGGACCTCGCCGCGAACGACGTCCAGGGTCGGGACGCGGGTGTCACTCTCGTCGAGACGATGGTCGCCATGGTGGTGTTCACCGCCTGCTTCGCCGTCTTCATCGGCGGGCTCGTGGTCGTGGTGCGCGACACGACCCGCACCCAGGCCGTCAGCGCCGCCACCGACCAGCTGCGCAGCGCCTTCACCGCCATGGACCGCGAGGCTCGCTACGCCGAGAGCGTCAACGCGCCCGGTGCCGCGGGCGGCGCGTGGTGGGTGGAGTTCCAGACGCCCGCGCACGACGGCGGCACCCCCGCGTGCACGCAGTGGCGCTACGACGTCGGCGCCGGCGTGCTGGAGGAGCGCACCTGGGACGCGACGGGCGAGGCGGCCGGCACCTGGCGGACCACCGCGAGGGGCCTGGCGACCGACCCCGCCGTCCTCACCGACGGCGCCCGCGCTCCCTTCCGCGTGACCTCGGCGACGTCGGACACCGCTGGTCAGGAGATGACGCGGCAGACCCTCACGGTGCACCTGGAGGTGCCGCGCGCCACGGGCGACCGCTCGGGGGGCACCCGCACCGAGGCCCTCGACACCACGTTCACGGCGATGAACAGCTCCGCGAAGACCGACGGCATCCTCAAGTCCGCCGTCTGCTCCCCCTCCACGACCCGGGTACGGTGACGACGATGGCTGCACTGGCACGCCTCCTGCGCGCGCGGCTGGACCGCGCCCGGCAGCAGGGCCAGGACGAGGGCGCCGCCCTCCTGCTGGTGATGACCAGCGTCCTGGTCGCCACGGCGCTGAGCATCCTCGTGCTGGGCATCGTGCTGAGCCAGGTGCTGCCCACCCAGCTGCAGCAGAAGCGCACCGCCACCCTCGCCGCCGCGCAGGCCGGCGTCGAGGCCGCCTCGGCGCAGATCCGCACCGCCATCGGCTCCAGCAACAACGGGCAGAGCTTCGGCACCAAGAACCTGCTGCCGTGCACGGTCAGCGGGACGGCGGCCGGCGAGCGCTACACCGTGACCATCACCTACTACGACACCGACCCGAGCGACCTGCCGGTCGCCGAGCAGGAGATCCGGCGCATCGACTGCAGCCCTGCGACGGGTACCGCGTACATCCCCTCGCACGCGGTGCTGCGCTCCACGGGCACCGGGGCGAGCCTGCCGGGCCGCGGCGCCACCGCCGGCGACCGCGTCGTGGAGGCGCTGTACTCCTTCGAGCTCGACAACGGCAACATCCCCGGCGGCCTGATGTGGACGATGCCGCTGAACCAGTACTGCCTGCAGGCCCCCGCGACGCCGGCGATCGGCTCCAAGGTGACGTACGCCGCCGAGTCGGGCTGCACGTTCAACGACCCCCGGCAGATGTGGATCTACAACACCGACTACACGATCGTGCTGTCCTCCACCCTGGCCACCACCCCGCTCTGCATCGACGCCAGCACCACCGCCGCTGCGGACGCGACGCTGCAGAAGTGCGACAAGCGCCGTTCTAGCCAGCTGTTCAGCTACGAGGGCGGCTCGCGGTTCAAGGGCCAGAACTCGGCGAACACCGACTACGGGACCCGGTGCCTCGGCGTCGGCAGCGACCCCGGCACGAGCCCGATCACGGGCAGGAGCCTCCGCATCGGCGACTGCGCCAGCGACGCGGAGTGGGGTTCGTTCGCGCCGGACCCGTCCGTGGGCGCCGGCGCCGCCAGCTACAACACGCGGCAGATCGTCAACTACTTCGAGTTCGGCCGCTGCATGGACGTCACCGGCGAGAAGATCGCGGCCCCGCAGATGATCGTCTACCCCTGCAAGCAGGACCCCTCGGGCGGCTCGAAGCTCAAGTGGAACCACAAGTGGTACTACACCGAGAACATCACCACCGCCCAGCAGATCTCCGTCCTGGTCAACAACAGCACGAGCAGCAAGTACTGCCTGACCGCCTCCCCGGCCGGGACCCTCGAGGAGAACGCCGACGTGACCTTCAAGACGTGCGACGGCCGGTCCGAGCAGAGGTTCACCCGTCAGTACAAGATGCCCGACTACGCTGAGAGCTACACGTTCCTGGACTTCGCCGGTCGCTGCCTGTCCATCGGGCCGAAGTGGAACAACGGCAACTACTCCCGCATCGTCTCCGCGGCCTGCAACGGCGGATCGGCGCAGAAGTGGAACGCCCCGCAGCTGATCAGCGACCCCGGCGTCACCGGGGTGCGCGAGGTGAGCCGCAGTGGCTCCTGAAGCCCTCCTCGCGGGCGTGCTCGGCGTCCTGGTCGGTTCGTTCCTCAACGTCGTCGTCCACCGCGTACCGCTGGGGCTCTCCGTCGTGCGGCCCGCCAGCCGCTGCCCGGGCTGCGGTCACGAGGTGCGCCGCCGCGACAACGTGCCCGTGCTGTCGTGGGTGCTGCTGCGGGGGCGCTGCCGCGACTGCGCCGCGCCGATCAGCGTGCGCTACCCCCTCGTGGAGCTGGCCACCGGCGCGCTCTTCGCACTGGTGACCGCCCACGTCGGCGTGACCTGGGCGCTGCCCGCCTACCTGTACCTCGCCGGCATCGCGGTCCCGCTCACCCTCATCGACGTGGACGTGCACCGCCTGCCGGACGCCATCGTGCTGCCCTCCTACCCCGTGGCCCTGGTCCTGCTCACGCTGGCCAGCGCGGGCACGGGGGACTGGGCCGCGCTGCTGCGCGCCGTGGCCGGTGGGACCGTCCTGCTGCTGCTGTACTTCGCCCTCTTCGTGGCCAAGCCCGGCGGCATGGGTCTCGGCGACGTCAAGCTCGCCGGGGTCCTGGGCCTGCACCTGGCCTGGTGGGGGTGGGACGCCCTGGCGGTGGGCGCCTTCCTGGCGTTCCTCCTCGGCGGGCTCGTCGCCGTCCCGCTGCTCCTGCTCGGCCGCGCCGGGCGGCGCACCAAGGTGCCCTTCGGTCCCGCCATGCTCGCCGGGGCGTTGACCGCCCTGTTCGCCGCCGAGCCCGTCGGCCGCTGGTACCTCTCCCTCATCGGGCTGCCGACCGCCTGAGGCCCCGGCCCGCGAGCCACCCGGCCGCCGGGCCTCAAGTCCTCCCGGTGGTGGCCCGATCACCACCGTGGGTCCTGCACGGGACCCGGAACCCACGGGTCTGCGCGCGGCGCGGCCACGCACACGGAGGAGGCGACGTGCCCGGACGCACCGCCGTCGGTCTCGACATCGGCACCTCGGGTGTCCGCGCCGCCGAGCTGTCCTGCGGCCGCGACGGCATCACGCTCGAGAAGTTCGGGCAGGTGGCCCTCCCCGAGGGCGCCGTGCGCGACGGTGAGGTCGACGACCGCGCCGCGGTCGTCGACGCGATCAAGACCCTCTGGAAGGGCAGCGGGTTCCGCGGCAAGCGCGTCGCCCTCGGCGTGGCGAACCAGCACGTGGTGGTCCGGCAGGTGGACCTGCCCTGGATGCCCAAGGCCGAGCTCACGCCCGCCCTGCCGCTCCTGGTGCAGGAGTACCTGCCGATGCCCGTCGAGGACGTCGTCATCGACTTCCACGTCACCGAGGAGCTCCGCGAGCACGGCAGCCGTCAGCTGCGCGGTCTGCTCGTGGCCGCCTCGCGCCAGATGGTCCTGTCGAACGTGGCGGCCGTGGAGAGCGCCGGACTGCGCGTCACCTCGGTCGACCTGACCTCGTTCGCCGTGCTGCGCAGCACCGGCAAGCAGCACGGCGACGTCGCCACCGAGGCCCTCCTGGACGTCGGCTCCCGCGTCTCCAACCTCGTCATCCACTCCGCCGGCGTGCCCCGGTTCGTGCGCATCCTGCTGATGGGCGGCCAGGACGTCACCGACGCGGTCGCCGAGCGCCTGGGCGTGCCCGCCGCCCTCGCGGAGGGGGTCAAGCGGGGCAGCGCCGGAGAGCTGAGCGAGCAGGAGGCCGAGCTGGCCCGGTCTGCCGTCGAGCTCATGCAGGAGGTCTTCGCCGACGAGGTGCGCAGCTCCCTCGACTACTACGGCGCCGCGAACCCCCGGTTCCCCGTGGAGCGCATCCTCGTCTCCGGTGGCGGCTCGCAGCTGCACGGCTTCGCCGAGAAGCTCGAGCAGGTGACCCGCAGGCCCGTGGCCGACGGCGACGTCCTGGCCGGGGTCCGCCTGGGGCGCACCGGCCTCGACGAGCAGCAGCTGGCCGCCATCCAACCGCTGGCGGCCGTGCCCGTCGGCCTGGCCCTCGGAGTGGTCTCATGAGCTTCCAGACCCTGGAAGCGGTCGCCACGCGCACCTCCGTCGCACGCGTGAACCTGCTGCCGGCCGAGGTCGGCAGCGCCCGCCGGGGGCGCCTGCTCCAGGCGGGCCTCGCGCTCGGGCTCGTCGGCGTGCTGGGCGTCTCGGCCGCCGCCTACGCCGTGACCGCCGGGCACGTCGGCACGGCGACCGAGGCGCTCGAAGCGGAGCAGCAGCGCACGCTGCAGCTGCAGCAGGCTCAGCGCCGCTACGTCGAGGTGCCGCGGGTGCTGGCCGAGCTGGAGACCGCCCGGCGCGTCCAGCAGGACGTCACGAGCGGTGACGTCCCCGCCTACGAGCTGCTGGACCAGCTGGCCGCGGGTGCCCCGCAGGACCTCTCGCTCACGAACGTCTCCCTCGACACCACGGCGGCCACGAGCACCGCGGCGTCGACCGGGACCCCCACCGACCCCCTGGCCGTCCAGGGCGTCGGCACCCTGGAGGTGACCGGGCAGACCAAGACCCAGGCCCAGGTGGCCGCCTGGATGGACCAGGTGGCCGGCATCGCCGGTCTGGCCGACCCCCGGCTGTCCACCTCCACGCTCGACCCCGTGCAGGGGGTCGTCACCTTCAACGCCACCGCCACCGTGACCGCCGACGCGCTGCTGTCGGCGCGCTGACCCGAGAGACGACAGGAGGCTCGACGAGATGACACGCTCCAGCAACACCGTGTGGATCGCCGGCACCGGCGTCCTCGCCGTGCTGGTCCTGGTGGCCACCTACTTCCTGCTGCTGGCGCCCAAGCGCGCCGAGGCGGCGGACATCGCCACCCAGACGGCCCAGGTGGCCCTCCAGAACGAGGCCATCGCCCAGAAGACCGAGCTGCTGGCGTCGCAGTTCGCCACCCTCGACCGGAGCAGGGCCGAGCTGGCCGCGATCCGCGCCACGCTGCCGGCCGAGGCGGACGTGCAGGGGCTGCTGCGCCAGGTCGAGGGGTACGCGAGCGCCGACGGCCTGGTCCTGACCTCCGTCGAGACGGGCACCCCCGCCCTGCACGGCGCCGACGCCACCGGCACCGCGGTCCCCGCGGCCGACGGCACGACCGTCGTGGACGTGCCGCTCACCGTCACCGTCGAGGGCTCCTTCGCCGCCAGCGAGCTGTTCGTCAAGCAGGTGCAGGCCGACATGGGCCGCTTCCTGCTGCTCAAGACCGTCGACCTCACCGCCGGCACCACCGCCGGTGACGCGGGCGTCACCACCAAGCTGACGGGCACGGTGTTCGTCGTGCGCGACAGCACCACCACTGACACCACCACTGACACCACCACCGCTGACACCACCGGCGCTGCCGCGTCGACGACCGGGAGCGAGGGCTGATGAACGGCAACCTCGGTGACGAGCCCCTCGACCTGCCCGAGCCGGACTACCCGCCCTTCGAGGAGGAACCCGCGGGGCGCAGCCACGTCCGAGCCCTCCTCGGCGGGGCGGCCGCCGTGGCGGTCCTGGCCGGCGGTGCCGCGGGCTTCCTGTGGCTGAGCACCAGCCCCTCCGCGGACGCCTCCGCGTTGAGCGTGCCCGGGGCGATCTCCACCCCGGGCGTCAGCACCTCCCCGGAGCGCTCCGTGAACTCGGCGTTCGGTGGCCGTGACATCTTCGCCTCCACCGTCGCCCCCACTGCTGACACCAGTGTGATCGCGCCGGTATCGACCGGTGGCGCGGTCGTCGCGGCAACGCCCGGCACCGGAACGCTCTCTGCGATCGTCTCCGCACCGGCGTCGTCCTCCCTCGTCGTCACCAGCGGTACGCCTGCGAACGGGTCCGCAGCGGGTGCTGGAGCGACGACCCCGTCTCCCCGCGCAACACCCTCTCCAACCGGCACGACGCCTTCCTCGCCCCGTCCGGCAGCCCCGACGCCCACGCCGACCCCATGGCGCTCGACCGCACCCGCGTGGCAGCAACCGGACATCGTCTACACGGGGAGCGATGCGACCGGAGTCGTGCACACCTTCCTCCTCGGTGACGAGTCGGTGAACGAGGGACGAGCGGTCACGCTCTCCACCGGGGACGTGCTCCCGGGAACGTCCACGAAGGTGGCTGACGGTGGTACGCGTTCGAAGGAACGCGTCATGACCGATGAGGAGAAAGCCGCTTGTCGCGCGAAGCTCGCGAAGCTGCCGGCGAGCGAAGCGGCGGTGCTGCGCGTCGCCACCGCTGACTGCACCGTCACGACTGAGGACACCCCCGTCGTCGTCTTCGTCCCGGTGCGTGGCGCGGACAGCGGCTGGATCGTCCCGAGCGGGACCCACTTGCCCGCTGCTGCGGTCGGTTCCGTCAGTGGCACCGTGCGCGTCCTCGCCGTGCGGCAGCTGACCGATCAGGTGGAGCTGCTGGTCCGGGTGGACCGCGACCGGGCCGTGTGGCTGTCCGAGGGCGAAGCCGTCCCCGGCACGCCGCTCACCGTCGGTGGTGTCGGGCTCGACGACATCGAGCGCGCGGACGTGGTGTGGTTCACCGGCGCCGAGAGCGTCCGGTACTACACCGTTCCGGGGGCGGGGGAGGACGCGGGTGTCGGTTTCTGAGCAGCAGGTGCCACACAGTCCACAGCACGTCCAGACCGCAGGGGGAACGATGTCCGTCTCGCGCCGGCGCCGACTGCGCCGAGCCCTCACCGTGCTCACCGCCGCTGGTGCGGTGAGCACGGTCCTCGCCGCCAGCGCGTCGGCGACCCCCCTGCGGTTCTCCGTCGCCTACGGCGCGGACCGCTACACGACCTCCGTGATGGCCGAGGGGGACCCCACCGGGACCGCGTTCATCGTCACGGGGGAGAAGTTCCCCGACGGCCTCACGGCCGGAGCCGTCGCGGGGATGCTCGGCGGCAACGTCTACCTCACCCCCAAGCGCCAGCTCACCCAGGAGGTGCGTGAGCGCGTCGTCTACGCCGAGCGCATCGTCGTGGTGGGCAGCGAGGGGGCCGTCGGCCTCGACGTCATGACCTGGCTGCAGCAGAACACGCGCGCGCAGCTCGAACGCGTGGAGGGGCTGGACCGCTACGACACCGCCGCGAAGCTGTCCGCCCGGTTCTACCAGCCCGGCGTGGAACGGGTCGTCGTGGCCACCGGGGAGGACTTCCCCGACGCCCTCGCCGGCTCGGCGGCGGCAGCTCACGCCGACTCACCCGTGCTGCTGGTGCGGCGCGACGCGCTGCCGACCGAGACCGCGGCCGAGCTGGCGCGACTGCGCCCGCAGGCGATCACGGTCGTGGGCGGTGAGGGCAAGGTCTCCGAGGCGGTGCGCCAGGAGCTCCAGCGCTTCACCGCCGCGCCGGTCGACCGGCTGCACGGTGCCGACCGGTACGAGACGGCCGTCGCGGTGAGCCGCTCGTTCTTCCCCAGCGCCGAGGACGTCACCGTGGTGAGCGGTGAGAAGTTCCCCGACGCCCTCCCGGCGGGTGCCTACGCCGGCCGGCTGGACGGCCCGCTGCTGCTCGCTCACGCCACCTGCGTCCCCGAGACCGTCAACCTGGAGATCGAGCGCGTCCAGTTGCCGTTCGAGCAGGCGCAGCCGGCGCTGCAGGCGTTCGGCGGACCTTCCACGGTGAGCGAAGCAGCCCTCAAGCGGACCAACTGCCAGCCGCCCGGATCGCCCCGCTGGACGTACCTGGAGGACCTCCCCGCACCGGTCGGCGGTGCCAAGTGGACCGTCTCGCACGCCACGATGGGTGGGCACTTCTACCCGCGTTCCGTGGCGTACGACACCGACCCGCGCAACTCCGAGTACCGCACCTGGAAGCTCGGGTCCGCCTTCTCCAGCTTCTCCATGGTCGCGGGCGTCGCGGACCTCAACACGACGGGGCTCACGTCCACCGTCGAGGTGTACGGCGACGAGAAGCTGCTCGCCTCCCGGCGGGTCTCGCCGGGACAGCCGGCGCGCTTCGACCTCGACGTCCGAGGGGTCGACAACCTCAAGATCGTGACGACCACGCCTGCGGGAGCAGTCCCGGGTACCGCCACGGACAACCACGTCCACCTCGGCGACGCAGCGGTCCGCTGACTCACGCCTCGAACAGGAGATCACCATGAGAATGCTTCCCCGCGCGGCGCGCAGACTGCTTCTGTCCGCTGGTGTTCCGGTCGTCACCCTGCCGCTCCTCGCCGCGGCGCCCGCCTCGGCCTCGAGCGGCCCCGTGATGGTCGACGTCGTCCGCAGCGTCGGCGGGTCGTTGCAGATCACCTCGGTGCCCGCACCGGGTGCTGCGGCGGCTGACGCCCTGGCGACCCGGCTCCAGTCGCAAGCGGGTGTCGTGGAGGCCGGTGTCGCCCAGGTGCTGCACGTGCACGCGACCGGGACGGATCCGCTGCTCTCGCAGGCCACCCACCTGGTCAAGATCAAGGCTCCGCAGGCGTGGCCGGTGTCCACGGGGCGTGGTGTCGTCGTGGCCGTCCTCGACCAGGGCGTCCAGCTCAACCACCCCGACCTGGTCGGCCGCGTGCTGCCGATGGTCGACTTCGCCCCGGCCAACTCGTCCAAGTCGTACGAGGAGACCCACGGAACCGCCGTGGCGAGCACGATCGCCGCTGCGCTCCGGAATGCCGAGGGCGCCGCGGGTGTGGCACCCGACGCCACGATCCTCCCCGTCCGCGTCTGCTCCGACCTGGGCTGCCCGTCGTCGGCCGTCGCGCAGGGCGTCCTGTACGCCGCCGACAACGGTGCCGACGTCATCAACTTGTCCCTGGGCAGCGACGAGGCGTCCGACGCGCTGAAGACCGCGATCGCGTACGCGGTGAGGAAGGGCGTCGTCGTCGTCGCCTCCGCGGGCAACTCCGGCGACCCGTGCACCGAGGGGGTCACCACGGCCTGCGGCAACCCGGTCAGCTACCCGGCCGCATTCGACGAGGTCATCTCGGTCTCCTCCGCCGACCTGGGCGGGGTGGACAGCTGGGCGACCCACAACGAGTTCGTGGACCTCAGCGCTCCCGGGGAGGGCGTCCTCGCCGCTGTGCCGTGGTCCCGGTACGAGCCCGTCACCGGCACCTCCTTCTCGGCCCCGCAGGTCTCCGGCGCCGTGGCCGACGTCCTGGCCGTGAGCCCGACGCTCAGCCCGGCCGCCGTCCGCACCGTCCTCCAGGAGTCGTCCACGAAGGTGGTCGGCTGGGGCGGGTACGGCGCCGGCCTGCTCGACGTGCGCGCTGCCGTCACGAGGGCAGCGGCGAGCGGTGTCGTCGACCGCCCGGACGATTCCGCGGTGTACACCCGCGCCGGGATCACGCGCACCGTCAAGGGGGAGATCCTCAAGCGCTACCGCGCCGCTGGGGCCGAGGCCGGTGAGCTGGGGTGGCCGCAGAGCGACGAGATCGGCTTCCCCGGGGGCGCGTCGTCGGTCTTCACCTGGGGTCACGTGGTCTGGACCCCGTGGACCGGGGCGCGGATCGTCAAGGGGGCGGTCCTGGACCGGTGGCTGACGATGGGTGGCGTCTTCTCGTACCTCGGCGCCCCCCGCGGTGAAGAGGTCCGCATCGGCCGCGGCGTCTTCCAGGAGTTCAACGGCGGCCTCGTCTACTGGACGCCGCAGACCGGTGCCCAGGCCGTGCGGGGCGAGATCCTGCGCGAGTACGGCTCCACCGGCTGGGAGAGGGGTCCTCTCGGCTTCCCCGTGACCTCCGAGGTCCACCTGCGGGGCGGTGCGTTCTCCGCCTTCGAGGGCGGTTCCGTCTACTGGAGCCCGCGCACCGGTGCTCACACCGTCCGTGGCGCTCTCCGCGACGCCTGGGCGTCCACCGGCTGGGAGGCCGGCTACCTCGGCTACCCCGTCAGCGACGAGTACGCCGTCCCCGGCGGCGTCCGGCAGGACTTCCAGGGCCGCTCGCTGCTGTTCACCTGGGCCACCGGCAGGGTCACCGAGGTCCGCTGACCCCGCCGACGAGCACCGCTGCCCGACGGGCCCGCACCCTCCGTGGGGTGCGGGCCCGTCGTCGTCCTAGGATCAGTGGGCCCGTCTAGAACCCACCCGCAGGAGCCCGCCCGTGATCGTCCTCGTCGGCTTCATGGGTGCCGGCAAGACGACGGTGGGCCGCCTGCTCGCCGGGCACCTGCACCTGCCGTTCACCGACACCGACGACGTCGTCGAGCAGCGCGCCGGCCGGGCGGTCCCAGAGGTCTTCCGCACCGACGGCGAGGAGGCCTTCCGGGACCTGGAGCAGGCGGCGGTCGTGGACGTACTGGCGGGCGGGGAGGCCGTGGTCTCCCTCGGCGGCGGCGCCTGCGGGCGCGCGGCGACCCGCCGGGCGCTGTCCGGGCACACCGTGGTGCACCTGCGGGTGAGCCTGGAGCAGACCCGCGCGCGCACCGGCGGCGACCCCAACCGGCCGGTGCTGCAGCGTCCCGACCTCGCCGACCTGCACGCCGCCCGTCAGCGCCTGTACGAGGAGGTCGCTACGGTCTGCGTGGTCACGGACGGGCGGACGGCCGAGGAGGTCGCCCGCGACGTCCTGGCCCAGATCGAGCCGGCCGCCAGCGGGCCGGGACGCGCCGCGCCAGACCCGGAGGACCGATGACCGAGCCCAGCCAGACCACCGCACCCGTCCGGATCACCGTGCCGGGCGAGGCCCCCTACGACGTCGTCGTCGGCCGGGGCCTGCTGGGGGAGCTGCGCGGGCTGCTGGGCGAGCGGGTCGCCAAGGTGCTCGTCGTGCACCCGCGCGCCCTGCGCAGCACCGGCGAGGCCGTGCGCGACGACCTGGTCTCCCAGGGCCTGGAGGCGGTGCTCGCGGAGGTCCCCGACGGCGAGGAGGCCAAGTCCGCCGAGGTCGCCGCCTTCTGCTGGACGGTCCTGGGGCAGTCGGACTTCACCCGCTCCGACGCCGTCGTCGGCGTCGGCGGGGGAGCGGTCACCGACCTCGCCGGGTTCGTCGCGGCCACCTGGCTGCGCGGCGTGCGCGTGGTGCACGTGCCCACCACGCTGCTGGCGATGGTGGACGCCGCCGTGGGGGGCAAGACGGGCATCAACACCGCCGAGGGCAAGAACCTCGTCGGCTCCTTCCACCCGCCCGCCGGGGTCCTGTGCGACCTCGACGCCCTGGACACCCTGCCGCCGCACGACCTGCGCGCCGGCCTGGCCGAGGTCGTCAAGTGCGGCTTCATCGCCGACCCGCGCATCCTCGAGCTCGTCGAGGCCGACGTGGCCGCGGCCACCGACCCGCGCTCGCCGGTGCTGGCGGAGCTCGTCGAGCGCGCGGTCCGCGTCAAGGCGCGCGTGGTGGGGGAGGACCTCAAGGAGTCGAACCTGCGGGAGATCCTCAACTACGGGCACACCTTCGCCCACGCCGTCGAGCACGTCGAGCGCTACCAGTGGCGCCACGGCGCCGCCGTGAGCGTCGGCCTCGTCTACGTCGCCGAGCTGGCCCGCATGGCGGGGCGCCTGTCCGACGCCGACGCCGACCGCCACCGCGAGGTGCTCAGCTCCCTGGGGCTGCCCGTCACCTACCGCGGGGACCGCTGGCCGCAGCTGCTGGACGCCATGAAGCGCGACAAGAAGTCCCGCGGGGCGCTGCTGCGCTTCGTCGTCCTGGACGGCATCGGCCGGCCCTCACGCCTGGAAGGGCCGGACCCGGCGATGCTGCAGGCCGCGTACGCGGAGATCAGCGCCGGCTGACCAGCGCGGCCGGGGGAGCAGCACCGAGGCGACCAGCACGACCAGGGGCGCAGCCTGCAGCACCGCCCCGAGCGTGTCGTCGTTGACGACCCCGTCCAGCTCGAGGGTCACCAGCACCACGAGCACGGTCCACCGCGGGAGGCTGCGGCGGCTGAGCAGGTCCGCCGCCAGGGCGGCGACGGCGAAGGTCGCCCAGTAGTAGCCCAGCGATTGCGGATCGGTCGCCAACCTGGCCGCCACGCAACCCAGCGGCAGCAGGCGCCACTGCCCGCGCAGCGCGAGCAGGACGCCCACGAGGACGACCACCGCGTACTGCACGGGCCGGGCGAAGGCGGGGAAGAGCTCGCCGCCGTAGCCGAGCTGCCCCAGGGGCGTGTCGGTGAAGACCGTGTTGGTGCTCGCGGCGATCGCGTGCAGCGTCTCCGGGGCCGCCACGAGGAAGGGCAGCCACGGAGCCGCCGTGACCGCCCCGGCCAGCCCGAGCGCCACCCAGCGGCGCCGGCCCGCGGCCGCGCACAGGGCCAGCGGGAGGAGCCCGACGGCCCACGGCTTGCCGCCGGCCGCGAGCCCGACGAGGACGGCGGTGGTCCAGGGGCGCCCCTCCAGCACCGCGCGCAGGGCGAGGCAGCCGAGGACGGCGATCAGCACGTCCTCGGGATGGACGTAGGTGATCGACAGCTCCTGCCACGCGACCACGGCCAGCGCGCCACCGACGAGCGTGGTCGCCCGGCGGTCACCGGGGAGCCCTGCAGCCCGTGCCGCACCCTCCAGGACGCGCAGGCACACCAGCAGGCACGCCGCGCTCAGCGTCAGCACCGCGATCGTCCCGGGGACCTCGGGCAGCAGCGCCAGCGGTGCGACCAGCAGGAGGGGCAGCGGCCCCACCTTGGTGGCGAAGTGGTCCGGGTAGAACCCCAAGGCCTCGCTGGAGGTCAGGACGCGGGCCGCCTCGCGGAAGTAGTGCCAGTCGCCGGGCAACCCGTCGCTGAGCAGGCGCGCAGTGATCGACACCGCGAGGAGCGCCGCCACGACGGCGTAGCGCCGGCGCAGCAGCGGTTCCAGCCACGGCACCGCCCCCGCAGCGCCCGGACGTCGCGGGTGCTCGCTGATCGGGTCGGCCACGGTGGTGGATCGTCGCCGCGGGGGCGGGGCTGAAGCGGCCCTCCCCCGTTCAGGCGCACGGCGTCGTCGAGGGTTTCCCGCCGGTCGAGGAGAGGTACCAGACGGCGCCGCGGCCCTGCGGGTCGCGCCCGCCGAGGCAGTACCGCGCGGGGTCCGCGAACAGCACCGCCACGTCGCTGTCGGGCGTGGCGACGCCCAGGGCGCCCGGGTCGGGGGTGTAGGTGCCGTGGCTGCTCCAGTACGCCTCCTGGGCGTGCGCCACGGTCCGCAGGTCCGCCTGGACGTCCGCGTCGGCGGCCGCCGCCCGCTGGGCCCGCAGGGCGGGGACGCCCACCGCGCCGACGAAGGCCACCGCGCACAGGGCGCAGGTGGCGGCGCCGAGGCCGATGAGGACCTTGCCCCACGCGGGCACCGGGGTGCGCCCGGGCAGAGCGGCACCGGGCAGAGCGGCACCGGGCAGACCTGCGCCGGGGGAGGCGCCGCCGCCCCGCACGGGGGTGGCGTAGAAGTCGGCGTTGGGGTCGGAGGACCCCGGGCGCGCGCTGAAGCGCGGGTCGCCGCCGGTGGGGAACGAGGCCATGGGGGTGCTGTCGGCACGCCCGGCGGGCGGCCCGAGCGGGGTCACCCGGGCGGGCGGCACCCGTCCGTGCGGGGGCCCCGTCGGGCGCCGGCGCCCAGCGTGCGCCGGGGCGGGCGGCGGTGCGCGACCCGCGCCGGCAGCCGGTGGGTGCCGCCCCTCGGTACGATGGCGCCACCACACCCGCGCCCGGTCCCGGTCCGCGGGACGCACGGACGACGAGACGGACTGAGAGACGACGTGGCAACCACGAACGACCTGAAGAACGGCACGGTGCTCAACCTCGACGGCAACCTGTGGTCGGTGGTCGAGTTCCAGCACGTGAAGCCCGGCAAGGGCGGGGCCTTCGTGCGGACGAAGCTGAAGAACGTCCTGTCCGGCAAGGTCGTCGACCGCACCTTCAACGCCGGCACCAAGGTCGACACCGCCACCGTGGACAAGCGGGACATGCAGTACCTGTACCGCGACGGCGAGGACTTCGTGTTCATGGACTCCTCGACCTACGACCAGATCACCATCCCCGCCGCCACGGTCGGCGACGCGGCGAACTGGATGCTGGAGAGCCAGGAGGCGATCGTCGCCACCCACGAGGGCACCCCGCTGTACGTGGAGCTGCCCGCCTCCGTGGTCCTGGAGATCACCTACACCGAGCCCGGCCTGCAGGGCGACCGCTCCACCGGCGGCACCAAGCCCGCCACCGTGGAGACCGGCGCGGAGATCCAGGTGCCGCTGTTCCTGGAGCAGGGCACCAAGGTGAAGGTCGACACCCGCACCGGGGACTACCTCGGCCGCGTGAGCTGACGTGGCCGCCCGCCACAAGGCGCGCCGCCGGGCGCTGGAGGTCCTCTTCGAGGCCGACCAGCGGGGCCTGGAGCCGCTGGCCGTGCTCAAGGACAAGATCCAGCGCGCGGACCCGCCGGTCGGGGAGTACGCCTCCACCCTCGTCGAGGGCGTCGTGGCCGAGCTGCCGCGCATCGACGAGGTGCTCTCGACCTACTCGATGGGCTGGACGGTGGACCGCATGCCCGCGGTGGACCGCGCGGTGCTGCGCATCGGCGTGTGGGAGGTCCTGCACGCCGACGACGTGCCCGACCACGTGGCCATCAGCGAGGCCGTGGAGCTGTGCCAGGAGCTGTCCACCGACGAGTCCCCGCGCTTCGTCAACGGCCTGCTGGCGCGCATCGCGGAGCTGAAGGAGACCCTCACCGCCTGAGCCGCCCGCCCGCGCCCCCGGCGCGGCGCGTGCGGCGCGCGCGGCACCACGCACGACGGCCCGGTCGCCCCGCGCGGGGCGACCGGGCCGCGGTGCGTCCGGTGGTGCTGTGCCTGCGTCGTGCCTGGCGTCCCGCCTCAGCCGTGCTCGACGGCCCGGCGGGCGTCGGGGTTGAGCACGCCCCAGGCGATGAACTCGTCGCACAGGGTCGTGGCCGGCACGTCGTAGATGACGGCCAGGGTGCGCAGGTCGTCGGCGCGGATGCTCAGCACCCGGCCGTTGTAGTCGCCGCGCTGGGACTGGATGGTCTTCGCGTAGCGGTCGAGGGGGCCGGCCTTCTCGGCGGGCACCTCCTGGAGGCGCTCCAGGTCGAGCACGAGCCGCGCCGGCGGCTCGGTGCTGCCCTGCGGGGCGCCTTCGGGGAGGAGGGCCGAGACCGGGACCCCGTAGAAGTCCGCGAGCTCTGCGAGCCGCTGGACGGTCACCGCACGGTCGCCGCGCTCGTAGGAGCCCACGACGACGGCCTTCCACCGTCCCTCGGACTTCTCTTCGACGCCGTGCAGGGACAGCCCCTGTTGGGTACGGATGGCGCGAAGGCGCGATCCGAGTGCGCGGGAGTAGTCCGATGCCATACGGAGAATCGTCACGGAGCGTGAAGAACTTCGTCAAGCTGACCCACCGTGAACGGCCGCTCTCCGTGGGATTTCCACTCTCTCGGCACCAGATGCGTTACTCCACGTGAGCGTTTGATCTCACAACGACAGTGATCACCGCTGGGGGCACCCCCCGCCGCCCGCCCGGGGCCCCCTGTAGGGTGGCGCTCACCGCGGCCCGCTCCCCGGGCCGCGTCGAAGACGTCCTTTAAGGATCCGTCCCGTGAGGCGGGGAAGGAGGTCGGTGGTGACTGCTGCCCGGCGCGTCCTGCTCGAAGGAGCCGACGTCCAGCGGGCGCTGACGCGCATCGCCCACGAGCTGCTCGAGGCCAACAAGGGTCCCGACGACCTGGTGCTGCTGGGCATCCCCACCCGGGGCGTGCCGCTGGCCCAGCGCCTGGCCGCGCGCATCGCCGAGGTCGAGGGCGCCCACGTGCCCGTCGGCTCCCTGGACGTGACCATGTACCGCGACGACCTGCGCCGGAACCCCACCCGCGGGCTGCTGCCCACCGAGCTGCCCGCCGGCGGCGTCGACGACAAGGTCGTCGTGCTCGTCGACGACGTGCTCTACTCCGGGCGCACCGTGCGCGCCGCCCTGGACGCCCTCTCCGACCTCGGCCGCCCCCGCGCCGTGCGCCTGGCCGTCCTCGTCGACCGCGGCCACCGCGAGCTGCCCATCCGCGCCGACCACGTGGGCAAGAACCTGCCCACCTCCTCCGCCGAGCGCGTCAGCGTCCTGCTGGCCGAGCGCGACGGGCGCGACGCCGTGGAGATCAGCACGCCCGCCCCGGCCGCCGGCGGTGAGCGCTGATGCGCCACCTGCTCTCGGCCGCCGACCTCGACCGCGACGGCGCCGTGCACGTGCTCGACGTGGCCGAGCAGATGGCCGCCACCCAGCGCCGCGAGATCAAGAAGCTGCCCACGCTGCGCGGGCGCACCGTGGTCAACCTCTTCTTCGAGGACTCCACCCGCACCCGCACCTCCTTCGAGGCCGCCGCCAAGCGGCTGTCCGCGGACGTCATCAACTTCTCCGCCAAGGGCTCCAGCGTCTCCAAGGGCGAGTCCCTGAAGGACACCGCCCTGACCCTGGAGGCCATGGGCGCCGACGCGGTCGTGGTGCGCCACTCCGCCTCCGGCGCCCCGCACCGCCTGGCCCACGCCGGCTGGTCGCGCAGCGCCGTCGTCAACGCCGGCGACGGCACCCACGAGCACCCCACCCAGGCCCTGCTGGACGCCTACACGATGCGCCGGCACCTGCGCGCGGCCGGCAGCGGGCACGCGCTGGGCCGCGACCTGCACGGCGTGCGCGTGGTGATCGTCGGCGACGTGCTGCACTCGCGCGTCGCCCGCTCCAACGTGCTGCTGCTGCACACCCTGGGCGCGCACGTCACCCTCGTGGCCCCGCCGACCCTGCTGCCCGTGGGCGTGGGCACCTGGCCGTGCGAGGTCTCCCACGACCTCGACGCCGCCCTGACCGGCGGCGCACCGGACGCGGTGATGACGCTGCGCGTGCAGGCCGAGCGGATGACCACCACCGGCGGCGGCTTCTTCCCCTCCGCGCGCGAGTACAGCCGCCGCTACGGCCTGGACCGCCGCCGCGCCGCCCTGCTGCCCGAGCACGCCATCGTCATGCACCCCGGGCCGATGAACCGCGGCCTGGAGATCTCCGCCGACGCCGCCGACAGCGCCCGCTCCACGATCGTGGAGCAGGTCGGCAACGGCGTGGCGGTGCGCATGGCGGTGCTGTACCTGCTGCTGGCCGGCGGGGAACCGGCCGCACCCACCCCCGGAGGCGACTCGTGAGCACCACCCTGGTCACCGGCGCGCGCGTGCTCGGCGGCGAGCCCGCCGACCTGCTGCTGCGCGACGGCCTGATCGCCGAGGTCGGCCCCGGCCTGGCCGCGCCGGAGGGCGCCGAGGTCGTGCGGGCCGAGGGCCTGGTCGCCCTGCCCGGCCTGGTCGACCTGCACACCCACCTGCGCGAACCGGGCCGCGAGGACGCCGAGACGGTCGAGTCCGGCTCGCGCGCGGCCGCCCTGGGCGGCTACACCGCCGTGTTCGCCATGGCCAACACCTTCCCCGTCGCCGACACCGCCGGCGTCGTGGAGCAGGTGCAGCGCCTGGGCGAGCAGGCCGGCTGGGTGCAGGTGCGCCCCGTGGGGGCGGTGACCACCGGCCTGGCCGGGCAGCAGCTCGCCGAGCTGGGCGCCATGGCCGACTCCGCCGCCGCGGTGCGCGTCTTCTCCGACGACGGCCACTGCGTCTCCGACGCGGTGCTGATGCGCCGGGCGCTGGAGTACGTGCGCGCCTTCGACGGCGTCATCGCCCAGCACGCCCAGGAGCCGCGCCTGACGGAGGGCGCGCAGATGAACGAGGGCGCCGTCTCCTCCGTGCTGGGCCTGCGCGGCTGGCCCAGCGTCGCCGAGGAGGCGGTCATCGCCCGCGACGTGCTGCTGGCCGACCACGTCGGCTCCCGCCTGCACGTGTGCCACCTGTCCACCGCCGGCTCGGTGGAGATCGTGCGCTGGGCCAAGGCGCGCGGTGTGCGGGTCACCGCCGAGGTCACCCCCCACCACCTGCTGCTCACCGACGAGCTCGTGCGCGGCTACGACCCCGTCTACAAGGTGAACCCGCCGCTGCGCACGCAGGCCGACGTGGAGGCGGTGCGCGAGGGCCTGGCCGACGGCACCATCGACGTCGTCGCCACCGACCACGCCCCGCACCCGGTGGAGGCCAAGGACTGCGAGTGGTCCGCCGCGGCCATGGGCATGACCGGGCTGGAGACCGCCCTGTCGGTCGTGCAGTCCACGATGGTGGACACCGGGCTGCTCACCTGGGCCGAGGTCGCCGACCGCATGTCCGCCGCGCCGGCGCGCATCGGCCGCCTCGCCGGCCAGGGCGCGCCGCTGGCCGCCGGCAGCCCCGCCAACCTCGTGCTGCTCGACCCCGCCGCGCGCTGGACGGTCGAGCCGGAGCGGATGGCCACCGCCGGGCGCAACTCGCCCTTCCGCGGCACCGAGCTGCCCGGCCGCGTCGTGGCCACCTTCTTCCGCGGCCGCGCCACCGTGCTCGAGGGGCGCCCGGTGCACGCCGGCGGGGAGGGGGAGCGGCCGTGAGGTTCGTCTGGACGATCGTCCTGCTCGTCGCGCTGCTGCTGCTGTGGCGGATGATGTTCTCCGGCTACCGCGGGCGCGCGCTGCGGCAGAAGATGCTGCCGCGCCCGATCGGCTCCAGGGACTGGCAGGGCATGCGCGACGCCTTCGAGGGCGTGTACGTGTCCACCACGGACGCGGAGAACTCCCTGGACCGCATCGCCGCCCACGGCCTGGGCACCCGCAGCGCCGTCGCCGTCGGCTTCGTCGAGGAGGGCGTGGGCTTCCTGCGCCAGGGCGCGCGCTCCTTCGTGGTGCCCACCGCCGACGTGGTGGGCGTCGGGCACGGGCCCGGCATGGTCGGCAAGTGGGTCGGGCGCGGCGACGGCCTGGTGGTGCTGCGCTGGCGGCTGGGGGACCGCGTGGTCGACACCGGCGTCAAGCCGCGCCGCGCCGCCGAGGGGGCGCGGTTCGCCGAGCAGGTGGAGGAACTGGTGCGCAGGCACCGCGAGGACCGCAACGAGCGCCGCAGGCGCGAGGACGAGGACGGAGGTGCCCGGTGAGCGAGGCGACGACCCAGGGCCGCGGGGGCCGCGGGCCGGCGGTGCTGGTGCTGGAGGACGGCCGCACCTTCCGCGGCCGCGCGTACGGCCGCGTCGGCGAGACCGTCGGGGAGGCGGTGTTCTCCACCGGCATGACCGGCTACCAGGAGACCCTCACCGACCCCAGCTACCACCGCCAGGTCGTGGTCATGACGGCCCCGCACGTGGGCAACACCGGCTACAACGACGAGGACGCCGAGTCCGGGCGCATCTGGGTCGCCGGCTACGTCGTGCGCGACCCCGCCCGGGTGCCCTCCAGCTGGCGCTCGCGGCGCTCGCTGGAGGAGGAGCTGGACGCCCAGGGCGTCGTGGGCGTCTCCGGCGTGGACACCCGCGCCCTGACCCGGCACCTGCGCGAGCGCGGCGCCATGAAGGTCGGCGTCTTCTCCGGCGAGGCCGCCCAGCGCCCCGCCGAGCAGCTGCTGGAGGCGGTGCGCACCGCGCCGGGCATGGTCGGCACCGACCTGGCCTCCCTGGTGAGCACCCCCGAGCCCTACGTCGTGCCGGCCGCCGGCGAGCGCCGCTTCACCGTGGCCGCGGTGGACCTGGGCATCAAGTCCATGACGCCGCAGCGCCTGGCCGAGCGCGGCGTGGAGGTCGCCGTGCTGCCCTCCACCGCCACGCTGGAGCAGGTGCTCACCTCCGGCCCCGACGGCACCGCCCCCGACGGGGTGTTCTTCTCCAACGGCCCCGGCGACCCCGCCGCCGCCACCCACGAGATCGAGGTCCTGCAGGGCGTGCTGGAGCGGCGCATCCCCTTCTTCGGGATCTGCTACGGCAACCAGCTGCTCGGCCGCGCGCTGGGCTTCGGCACCTACAAGCTCAAGTACGGCCACCGCGGCATCAACCAGCCCGTCATGGACCTGGCCACCCGCAAGGTCGAGGTCACCGCCCACAACCACGGCTTCGCCGTGGAGGGCAGGGCGGGGGAGGTGCGCCAGACCCCGTACGGGCGCGCCGAGGTCAGCCACGTCGGCCTCAACGACGGCGTCGTGGAGGGCCTGCGCTGCCTGGACGCCCCGGCGTTCAGCGTGCAGTACCACCCGGAGGCGGCGGCCGGCCCGCACGACGCCTCCTACCTGTTCGACCGCTTCCTCGCCCTCATGGGGGGCACGCCCGCCGCGCAGCTCGTCGACGACACCGGCGTGGCGGACACCACCGAGAACGACCCGACCGAGAAGGACGCCTGATGCCCCGCCGCACCGACATCTCCTCGGTCCTCGTCATCGGCTCCGGGCCGATCGTCATCGGCCAGGCCGCGGAGTTCGACTACTCCGGCACCCAGGCGTGCCGGGTGCTCAAGGCCGAGGGCCTGCGCGTGGTCCTCGTCAACTCCAACCCGGCCACGATCATGACGGACCCGGAGATGGCCGACGCCACCTACGTCGAGCCCATCACCCCCGCCACCGTCGAGGCGATCATCGCCCGCGAGAAGCCCGACGCGCTGCTGGCCACCCTGGGCGGGCAGACCGCCCTGAACACCGCGATCGCGCTGTACGAGAGCGGCGTCCTGGAGGAGCACGGCGTCGAGCTCATCGGCGCCGACGTCGACGCCATCAAGCTCGGCGAGGACCGGCTGCTGTTCAAGGGCGTCGTGGAGCGCTGCGGCGCGGAGTCCGCCCGCAGCCACCTGTGCCACTCCATGGACGAGGTCCTGGCCGCCGCCGGCGACCTCGGCTACCCGGTGGTGGTGCGCCCCAGCTTCACCATGGGCGGCCTGGGCTCCGGCTTCGCCTACGACGAGGCCGACCTGCGCCGCATCGCCGGGCAGGGCCTGCACCACTCCCCGGTCACCGAGGTCCTCCTGGAGGAGTCGATCCTGGGCTGGAAGGAGTACGAGCTGGAGCTGATGCGCGACCGCGCCGACAACGTCGTGGTCGTCTGCTCCATCGAGAACTTCGACCCGATGGGCGTGCACACCGGCGACTCCATCACCGTCGCCCCCGCGATGACCCTCACCGACCGCGAGTACCAGCGGATGCGCGACATCGGCATCGCCGTCATCCGCGAGGTCGGCGTCGACACCGGCGGCTGCAACATCCAGTTCGCCGTCAACCCCGCCGACGGGCGCATCATCGTCATCGAGATGAACCCGCGCGTGTCGCGCTCCTCGGCGCTGGCGTCCAAGGCGACCGGGTTCCCCATCGCCAAGATCGCCGCGCGCCTGGCCGTGGGCTACACCCTCGACGAGATCCCCAACGACATCACCCGCTCCACCCCGGCCAGCTTCGAGCCGACCCTGGACTACGTCGTCGTCAAGGTGCCGCGGTTCGCTTTCGAGAAGTTCCCCGCCGCGGACCCCACGCTGACCACGACGATGAAGAGCGTCGGGGAGGCCATGGCCCTGGGCCGCAACTTCACCGAGGCCCTGCAGAAGGCGCTGCGCAGCACCGAGAAGCGCGGCGCCCCGTTCTCCTGGGCCGGCGACCCCGGCGACCTGCGCGACCTGCTGCACCGGGTGCGCCAGCCCACCGACGAGCGCATCGGGCTGGTCATGCAGGCGATCCGCGCCGGCGCCACCGCCGAGGAGCTGTTCGAGTCCACCCGCATCGACCCGTGGTTCCTGGACCAGCTCTTCCTCATCGACGAGGTCGCCGTGGAGGTCCGCGAGGCCGACGAGCTGACCGCCGACCTGCTGCGCCACGCCAAGCGCCACGGCTTCTCCGACGCCCAGATCGGCGAGCTGCGGCACATGGACGAGGCCGTCGTGCGCGGCGTGCGCCACGCGCTGGGCGTGCGGCCGGTCTACAAGACCGTCGACACCTGCGCGGCGGAGTTCGCCGCCTCCACGCCGTACCACTACTCCAGCTACGACGAGGAGGACGAGACGCGCCCGCGCGAGCGGCCCGCCATCGTCATCCTCGGCTCCGGGCCCAACCGCATCGGCCAGGGCGTGGAGTTCGACTACTCCTGCGTGCACGCCAGCTTCGCGCTGCGCGAGGCGGGTTTCGAGACCGTCATGGTCAACTGCAACCCCGAGACCGTCTCCACGGACTACGACACCTCCGACCGGCTGTACTTCGAGCCGCTGACGCTGGAGGACGTCCTGGAGGTCGTGCACGCCGAGACGCGCTGCGGCCCCGTCGCCGGCGTCGTCGTGCAGCTCGGCGGGCAGACCCCGCTGGGCCTGGCGGCCAAGCTGGAGGAGGCCGGCGTGCCGATCATCGGCACCTCCCCGGCCGCCATCGACCTCGCCGAGGAGCGCGGCGCGTTCGGCCGCGTGCTGCACGAGGCCGGCCTGGTGGCCCCCAAGCACGGCACCGCATCCTCCTTCCCCGAGGCCAGGGCCATCGCCGAGGGCATCGGCTACCCGGTCCTGGTGCGCCCCAGCTACGTGCTGGGCGGGCGCGGCATGCAGATCGTCTACGACGAGGGCTCCCTCGAGGAGTACATGGCCACCGCCACCGAGGTCTCCCCGGAGCGCCCGGTGCTCGTGGACCGCTTCCTCGACGACGCCATCGAGATCGACGTCGACGCCCTCTTCGACGGCGAGGAGATGTACCTCGGCGGGATCATGGAGCACATCGAGGAGGCCGGCATCCACTCCGGCGACTCCGCGTGCGTCATCCCCCCCGCCACGCTGGGCCGCGCCGAGCTGGAGCGGGTGCGCCGCAGCACCGAGGCCATCGCCCGCGGCGTGGGGGTGCGCGGCCTGCTCAACGTGCAGTTCGCCCTGGCCGCCGGGGTGCTGTACGTGCTGGAGGCCAACCCGCGCGCCTCGCGCACCGTGCCGTTCGTCTCCAAGGCCACCGGGGTGCCGCTGGCCAAGGCCGCCGCGCGCCTCATGGCCGGCACCCCCATCCGCGAGCTGCGCGCCGAGGGCCTGCTGCCCGCGCGCGGCGACGGCGGGGTCCTGCCGCCCTCCTCGCCGGTGTCGGTGAAGGAGGCCGTGCTGCCCTTCGCGCGCTTCCGCACCGCCGACGGGCAGGTCGTGGACTCCCTGCTGGGCCCGGAGATGCGCTCCACCGGCGAGGTCATGGGCATCGACGCGGACTTCCCCACCGCGTTCGGCAAGTCCCAGACCGCCGCCTACGGCGGGCTGCCCACCACCGGCACCGTGTTCATCTCGGTGGCCGACCGCGACAAGCGCGCGATGATCTTCCCCGTCAAGCACCTGGCCGACCTCGGCTTCACGCTGCTGGCCACCGAGGGCACCGCGGACGTGCTGCGCCGCAACGGCATCTCCTCCACCGTGGTGCGCAAGCACTCCGAGGGCACCGGCGAGGGCGGGGAGCCCACGATCGTGGAGCGCATCGGCGCCGGGCAGGTCGCCATGGTCGTCAACACCCCCTCCGGCGACCAGGCCCGCGCCGACGGCTACGAGATCCGCGCCGCCTCCACCGCGGTCGGCGCGCCGATCATCACCACGGTGCAGGAGCTGTCCGCGGCGGTGCAGGCCATCGAGGCGGTGCGCGCCGGCGGCGGCACCAGCGTCGCCCCGCTGCAGGAGCACGCCGCGGCGCTGGCCGCCGCCTGGGAGGGGTTCCACGCGTGAGCGCGCCCGGGGTCGCGGCCGGGCGGCGCTTCGGCGCCCGCCTGGCCGCGGCCGTGGCCGAGCACGGCCCGCTGTGCGCCGGCATCGACCCCCACGCCGCGCTGCTGGCGGCGTGGGACCTGCCCGACGACGCCGCCGGCGTGGAGCGCTTCGGGCGCACCGTCGTCGAGGCGCTCGCGGGGTCGGTGGCCGCCCTGAAGCCGCAGGCGGCCTTCTTCGAGCGGCACGGCTCGCGCGGCGTGGCCGCCCTGGAGCGGGTGCTCGCCGACGCCCGCGAGGCCGGGGTGCTCACCGTGGTGGACGCCAAGCGCGGCGACATCGGCTCCACGATGGCCGCCTACGCCGACGCCTTCGCCGGGGACTCCCCGCTGGCCGGGGACGCCGTCACCGCCTCCCCGTACCTGGGCTTCGGCTCCCTGCAGCCGCTGCTCGACGTGGCCGCCGAGCACGGCCGCGGCGTGTTCGTCCTGGCGCTGACGTCCAACCCCGAGGGGCCCGGCGTGCAGCACGCCACCGGCCCCGACGGGCGCTCGGTGGCGCGCGCGGTGGCCGAGGCCGCCGCCGCCGAGAACGCCGGCGTGCCGCCGATGGGCGACGTCGGCCTCGTCGTCGGCGCCACCGTGGGCACCGCCGTGCGCGACCTGGGCATCGACCTCGCCGCCGTCAACGGCCCGCTGCTGGCCCCGGGGGTGGGTGCGCAGGGCGCCACCGCCGAGGACCTGCGCACCGTCTTCGGCGAGGCGCGCCGGTACGTGCTGGCCGCCAGCTCCCGCGAGGTGCTGGCCGCCGGGCCGGACCCGGCGGCGCTGCGCTCGGCCGCCCGCCGCGGCGCGGACGCGGTGCGCGCGGCCCTCGCGCAGGGCTGAGCGCCCGGCCCCGCGACCCGCCGCACCGACGGCCCCCCGCGGGGGCCTGGTCACCGGCGCGCCCGGGTGCCACAGTCGCAGCGTGCAGCAGGCCCACGGCGTCGAGGTCCCCGAGACCGTCGCGGAGATGTGCCGCCCGGCGGTGAGCGCGGTGCTGGTGTACGACGCGCAGCAGGGGATCCTCGCGCACGTGCACGACCGCGAGGGGGTGCTGCGGCGCACCGCCCGGGTGCTCGACGCCGCCCGCGCCGCCGGCGTGCCCGTCGTCTACGCGCGCCACGTCTCGCTGCCGCCCTCGCACCTGGGGGTGGCGGGGCTGCGCACCGCGATGGCGTGGCAGCGCGTGCAGCGCGCCGACGCCGTGCGGGCCGCCTTCCCGCCCGACGCGCCGCAGACGCGGATCGTGGAGGAGGTGGCCCCGCGGCCCGGTGAACCCGTCCTCGACAAGCTCGGCATGTCGGCGCTGGTGGGCACGCCGCTGGAGCTGCTGCTGCGCGACCGCCGGGTCACCACCCTGGTCCTGGTCGGCGCCGTGCTGGAGATCGGCATCGAGCCCACCGCCCGGCACGCGGCCGACCTGGGGTTCCTGCCGGTCGTCGTCGACGACGCGTGCGGCGTGGTGCAGGAGCAGGCCGCGGCGCGGGCGCGGGCCGCCCTGGACCACACCTTCGCCTGCTACCGGGCCGGCGCCGAGGAGGTCGCGGCCGCCTTCGCGCGCTGAGCCGCGCCCGGCGGACCCCGCGGCGGAACCCGCGGCGGGCCCGGCGGCGCCCCGGCTAGGGTCGACCGGCGTGACCCCCTCGCGCCGGCTGCTGGCCGACGTCCTGCGCCGCCGCCGGCGCCCCGCCCTCGTCGGCTGCGCCGCCTCCACCGTGCACCAGGTCTGCGAGGCGCTGGTGCCGGTGGCCGTCGGCCTCGTCGTCGCGCGCGCCGTGTCCACCGGCAGCACCGCGGCGATCGCGTGGTCGGTCGCCGGGGTGCTGGCGCTGTTCGCGCTGCTCACCTCCGCCGGCGCCTTCGCGTTCGTCACCCTCGACGGCGCGCAGTTCCGCGAGGCGCACCTCCTGCGCGTGGAGGTGCTGCGCGCCGTGCTGCACCGCCCGCCGGTGGCCCCCGCCCTGCGCGACGGCGACGTGCTCAGCGTGGCGACCTCCGACACCCGGCACACCGCCGAGGTCCTGGCGATGCTCGGGTACCTGGTCTCCGCCAGCGTGGGCACCACCGTCTCCGCGGTCGTGCTGCTGCGCGTGGACGTCGTGCTCGGCCTCGGGCTGCTGGTGGCGGTGCCGCTGCTGGTGCTGGGCCTGCAGCGCCTGGCCCCGCGCCTGGAGCGGCGGGTGCGCACCCGCCAGGAGGCCGCCGGCCTGGCCTCGGCCACCGCCGCGGACCTGCTGGCCGGGCTGCGCCCGCTGCGCGGCTTCGGCGGGGTGCCCGAGGCGGTGCGCCGCTACCGCACCGCCAGCCGCACCTCCCGCGGGGCGGCCCTCGGCGCCGCCGGCGCCACCGCCGCCGTCGTCGGCGCCAGCACCCTGGCCACCGGCCTGCTGCTGCTGGGCACCGCCGCCGCCGCGACCGCCCTGGCGGTGCGCGGGCGCATCGGCGTCGGCGAGCTCGTCACCGTCGTCGGCGCCGCGGCCTTCCTGGAGGACCCGGTGCGCACCATCACCCGGTGCGTGCAGGGCCTGGCCGTCGCCCGCGCCAGCGCCGGGCGCGTGGCCGCCCTCCTGCCGGCCGGGCCCACCGCCGGGCCCACCGCCGGGTCCACCGCCGGGTCCACCGCCGGGCTCACCGCCGGGCCCACCGGGGCCGTGCCCGCCCCCGCGCCCGAGGGCGGCGCCGCGCCGCTGGTCCTGCGGGGCGTCAGCGCCGGCCCGCTGCGCGGGCTGGACCTGAGCGCCGCGCCGGGGGAGATGCTCGGGGTGGTCACCACCGACGTCGCCGTCGCCGACGCCCTCGTCGGCGTGCTCGCCGGGCAGCGCGCCCCGGAGGGCGGCACCGTGCGCCTGGGCGCGCTGGACCCCGCCCGCGACCCCGCCGCCGCCACCGGCGCCCTGCTCGTCGAGCCGCACACCGTGCACCTGCTCGGCGCCACCCTGCGCGAGGCGCTGAGCACCGGCGGCGACGCCGACGCG
>NZ_JAAALM010000039.1 GCF_009906395.1 Kineococcus indalonis | reverse complement strand
GCCCGCAGCGGCACCGGTCGGCGCGAGCACGCGCCGGTGCCGCTGCGGGCTGCGCACCACCGGTGCCCGGTGCGCGCGAGGTGGTCCCTCGGGGTGGTCGGTGCACCGAACGTCTCCTCGCTGCCACGCGGACCGCGTCGTCCGCTGGGCAGCAGGTTACGTTCGGTGAGGCACTGGGTACGTCGCGAACCCCCAGCTGGCAGCGGCACCCGACAGGAACCTGCCACATCACACCGGCTCCCCGGTGCGGGGGGCGCTGACGGGGATCGTGCCGGCACCCCCGGCCGTCCTCCGGCGCCGGGCCGTACGAGGAGGTGCCGGTGGGCAGGTCGGGGTCGTCCGCGGGCAGCGGGCCCCCCGGCTCCGGTGCACCGCTCAGCCGGCGCGCGGTGCCGGCCAGGCTGCGCCGGACGCTGACCCACCGGCTGCGCAGGGACGGCTCGTCCCTGCGCATCGGCTGCTCCCTCAGCCGGTGGTCCCCGCCGCCAGTGTCCCCGACCCGCCACGGTCACAGCGTGAGCGCGAGGACCGCCACGGCGGCGGCGAGCAGGACCAGGCCGACGGCTGCGGGGACGGACCGGGGCTGCAGGCGCTCGCCGCCGAGGCGGTCGTAGAGCCGTCGCAGGCGCTGGGTGGTGTGGTGGTGCCAGGTCAGGCCGGCGAGCAGCAGCAGCAGGCAGGGCAGGCAGTAGACGAGGCCGTAGAGGGCGAGCACGAGCAGGCCGGTGCCGGGGGCGACCTCGGCGGCGCCGAGGCGTTCGACAGCGATCAGGTACGGGAAGGCGTTGGGCAGGTCGGCGCCGGTGACCAGCACCCCCAGGGGAGCCGCGGTCCAGGGCCCGAACCACGGGGGCAGCACGAGCGCGGCGCGCGTGCGGGTGCGCAGCCGCCGGGCAGCGCTGATCAGCAGGACGAGGGCGGCCAGCAGCAGTGCGCCGCGGCGCACCCAGGTGGCGGCCCCGGTCACGGTGTCGCCGAGCGTCGCGCTGCCGAGGAAGAGCCCCGACCCCACGGCCAGGACGACGAGGTAGGCACCGGCGACGTACGCGCAGGCGGTCAGCCCGGGCCGGCGCAGCGGGGCGAGCAGGATCAGCGTGACCCCGGCGATGGTGGCGGGGTTGAGGGAGTCCAGGGCCGCGAGCCCGGCGATCGCCCAGAGGAGGCCGGCAGTGAGCATGGAACCGATGCTAACTCACATGAGACGCTGACGTCTCACGTGAGCAACGGTCACCGCACCGCACCCAGGCTCGCGCCCGGACCCCACCGCGGTCCCCGGGCACGTCGATCCCGCGGCCCGTCGTGCTCAGGCCTGCGGGCGGGTCACCCGCTCGCCCACCCGCGCCACCGCGGCCCGCGGCAGCAACCGCGGCAGCAGGACCGTCACCTTCCAGCGCAACCCGACCACCGTGAGCACCGCACCGCGGTCGAGGGTTTCCAGCGTCGCGGTGACCACCCCGGCCGCCGGCCGCTTGGCACCGAAGCGCGCCTCGCGGTCGTTGCCCACAACCCCTCGCTGAAGCTCTGCGCGAACGCCTCGGAGGCGGCGTAGACGACCTGGTACGGCATCGGCTGGAACGCCGCCGCGGAGGAGACGTTGACGACCACGCCCTCACCGCGGGCCACCATCGCGGGCGGGAACCGGTGGGCCAGCGCCACGGGCGCGGCCACGTCGACCACCACCACCTCCTGGTCGCGCCCGGCCTCCGAACCCGCGAAAGCACCGTGCGAGCCGAAGCCGGCGTTGTCGACCAGCACGTCCACCCGCACGCCGAGGTCACGGGTGGCCGCGTGCACGGCTCCCGGGGCCTCGGGCCGGCTGAGGCCGGCCACCACGACGTGGGCCTGCACGCCGTGCGCGTCCTGCAGCTCGGCGGCCAGCTCCCGCAGGCGCGCCTCGCGCCGCGCCACCAGCACCACGTCGCACCCGCGCGCGGCCAGCTCCCTGGCGAACGCGGCCCCGGTCCCGGAGGAGGCCCCGGTGATCAGAGCCGTCCGCCCCGCGTGCTCCACCCGTCGTGCCACTTGCTGCTCCTGTTCCTCGACGTCCCCGTCGACGTCCCCATCGACGTCCCCGTCGACGTCCCCGTCGACGGTCCGTGCGCTCGGCCCGCGGCGACCCGGACGGCGTCGCGGTCACCGCTGGTACGGATCGTGGCGGGCGGTGCGGCCCTCGTCTCGCCCGCCGGCGAGGACGCCTCTGGCTGCGGCGCACGAACCGGCACCACGGCGGCTGCGGACCTGGGCCGGCAGGAGTCCGACCGGTCCCGCCTGGCCTGGTGCGCCGGTGCCGAGCAGGACGTCGCCCGCGGTTCCCGGCACGTGCGCACCGACCCCCGCGGCGTGCTCGAGCTAGCTGCTCATCCCCTGCGCGGCCGGGCGCTGGTGAGCGCCGGCGGGGCCACCGCGCAGCTCGTGGCGGGCACCGCTGCGGTCTGCGACCTGGACCGCCCGCTGCGCCTGGCCCACGACGCGGACTTCGCGTCCATCGCGCTGATCGTCCCGCACTCCGAGGTCCTCGCCCGTGAACCGGACCTGCTCGCGAGCACCGCGCTCATCGACACCACCAGGGGCCTGGGCGCCGTGGTGCGCCAGCTGGCCGTCCCGCTGCACGGCGAGCGGTTCGAGCTGGACCAGCAGGCCTTCGACGCCTCGTGCGACGGGCTGCTCGACCTCGCCGCCCTCGCCGCAGCGGGGGCGGACACGGCGCCGGTGCGGCAGCGGGACGGCGCCGGTGCGGCAGCGGGATCCCGTGGCGCAGTCCGTGCGCGGCCACGTGCGCGCGCACGCCCACGAGCACGACCTGGACGTGCACCGCGTCGCCGCGGCGCTGGGGTGGTGCGTGCGGCACGTCCAGGCGGTGCTGCAGGAGGGGGGCACCACTTGCCGGGACCTCATCAGGACCCAGCGCCTGGAGCGGGCGCGCCTGCTCAGCCCGCAGTGGTCCGACGTCACCATCGCCGACACGGCCTCGGCGTCCGGGTTCGCCGCGCACGCCGCTGCGATCACGAGTCCGCGTCGACCATCCTCAGCAGGACGCCGTTGAGGGCCGCCACCTCCGCCGCGCTCATGCCCAGCCGTTCCGGCCGGTTCGCCTCGCGCACCGCCGGCCACACCGCGGCCAGCAGTTCGCGGCCCGCGCCGGTCAGGGCTAGCGGGTTGCGCCGTCCCTTGGAGCGCTCCGAGCCCCGGGTGATCAAACCGCGCCCCACCATCCCGTCCAGGACTCCGCTCATCGACTGCGGGCGCACCAGGACCGCCCGGGCCAGCTGGGCCTGGGTGAACTGCGCACCGGTGGCCAGGTGCGAGAGCACCCCGAACTGCACCGGGGAGAGCCCGTGCTCGGCGAACACCGCCGTCAGCTCGCGCTGGGCGCGGTGCGCGGCGCGGATCAGCGACCACGTCACCAGAGCGTCGATGTCGCCCTCGGTCAAGTCCACGGTCGCCTTGCCACCCCCTCCGGTCGGGGGCAGTCTCTCACCAACAGGTTCCTGCTTCTGAGTGAGGTCGACGTGCCCGCACCCACCACCCACCCCGTTCCCCGGCCCGCCGGCTCCAGCGCCCCGGCGCGCGTGCTGGTCACCGGAGCCACCGGCGACATCGGCACCCCCCTCGTCGCGGAGCTCACCGCCCGCGGCGTCCCGTTCCGGGTGCTGTGCCGCCGGAGCGCCCAGGTGCGTGCCTTCACCGAGCGCGGCGTCGAGGCCGTGCCGGGCAGCTTCGAGGACGCCGACAGCCTGCGCGAGGCGATGCGCGGGTGCGAGCAGGTCTTCCTGAACACCCCTGCGGGTCTGGAACAGTTCCGCCAGAACCGTGACGCGATCGACGCCGCCGTCGCCGCCGGGGTCCGCCACGTGGTGAAGGTCTCCACCTCCGACGCCCGCCCCCGCTCGGCCATCCCGTGGGCGCGCGACCACGCCCTGGCCGACGAGCACCTGCGGCGCAGCGGCCTGGCCTGGACGCGCCTGCAGCCGGGCGCCTTCACCAAGAACCTCCTGCTGGAGGCCGCGGCGATCCGGCGCGGGTGGCTGCCGCAGACCAGCGGGCACGGGGCGACCGCCTGGATCGACGTGGCCGACGTGGCCGCCGTCGCCGCCCGCGTGCTCACCGACCCCGCCGTGCAGGGCGGGACCGGCGAGGACGGCCGGACCTACCTGCTCACCGGGGACCGCCCCCTGTCCTACCCCGAGGTCGCCGGCATCCTCAGCACCACGCTCGGGCACCGCGTGCGCTACGTGCACGTGCCCGCGCCCGTGTTCTACGGCGCGCTGCGCGCCACCGGGGTCCCCGCGTGGCGGGCGAGGGGCCTGGTCCACCAGTTCGTGGACGTGGTGCGCCGCGGCCAGGACGACGGGCGGCTGTGCAGCAGCGACGTCCCCGACCTGCTGGGGCGCCCGGCCGTGACGGTCGCCGAGTTCGCCTCGCAGCACCGCACCGAACTCACCGCCGCCTGAGCCGTCCAGCGCGCCGACGAGCCCCACGTCGACGGGCCGGCGCGTGGAGGTCGCGCGCTGCACCGGTGACTCCCGCCGGCTCACCCGGTCGAGCACGGTCCAACCACCGCACCACCGCCCTCGCCACCGACCTGGAGGCCGGCCGTGAGCACCCCCGCGCACCCCGGACGCACGCTCGTCGTCAACCTGCCCCTGACCGAGGTGCGGCGCAGCGGGACCTTCGTCGCCGCGCGCCGATGGCGCTGAGGGCTTCGGCTCCACGTGCTCGCGCAGCTCCTTCGACCTCGGCGGCCACGGCGGGCGGGCTGACGCGACCCGCAGGCCGGTGCTGCCGCCGGCGACGGCCAGCGCCAGGAGGACGGCTTCGACGCCGAAGGGCCAGACGGGACCGGCGACCCCGAGGAGGTCACGGCAGCCGGGTCCGTCGCGGACCGCTCCAGAGCTGCAGACACGCACCTGGGCCACGTCCACCCTCCGAACCGCCGGGCACCTCCGTGTCGTCGCGACGAGATCACGCTGGAGGACCCCGGGCGCTGCGGGTCGCGGATCCGCGCGTGCGAGTGCCGCTCGTGCGAGCTCGCGGCCATCGCCGTGGCGACCGTGCCGGAGCGCTGTCCCCCTGTCCGGGCGTTGGGCGGCCCGCACGTCCACGGCGGCCCTCGAGCACGCGCGCGCGTGCTCGAGGCAGCCCGACGGCCAGCTGCTGAGGTGGTCGGTGAAGGCCGACAGGTCGTCGTCCCGCCGGTGGCACGCGCAGCTGCACCCGTCTTCCTGGCACCCACGCTGGCACCCACGCTGGTGTAACGCTAAAACCTCTGACAAGCTGGCGCCATGGGCACGGTCAGTGATGACGGACTGCACGAGGGCTTCCTCGCCCCCGTCGTCCACGACGGTCGGCGCCGGTACGGCGTCAGCGGCGGTGGCATCCCGTCCGGCCGCACCGTCGTCGGCGGAGGCCCGGGGGCGTGACAGGACCCGGCGCCACCCGAGCCGCCCGGCCGACGAGGTGAGCCGTTGGCCGATCCTGACGCCTCGGCCGGAACGCGACCCGGTGGGCTGACAGCACGGCGCTCCCAGCGGTGGCGGAGCCGGGTGCATCGCCAGGGACGACCCCGGACCCCTCGAGCTCACGGAGCGAACCGGGTCCCGCCCGATGGAGCGCCGGCGCCCGACGGCGGGCGCCTTCCCGGGCGCACCCGGCGGAGGCATCATCGCCAGGAGCTGCAGCAGCCATCGCTGAGGGGCCCACGCCCGTCGAGCCGCTCACCGCGGAACGGTTCGCAGGACCCGAAGAGCACCTCCAACGACGAAGGGATCTGACCGAGTGAAGGCCATTCGAGCCTGCACGTCAGCACTGGCGGCCACGGCCCTGGCAGCTGCTGTCCTCGCCGGTTCATCGCCGGTCGCCAGTGCTGCGCGTGAAGCGCCGGGGGATCCCGGCCTCAAGGACGTCTACGAGGACCACTTCCTCGTCGGGACCACCATCAGCCCCGACGACTGGACGGCGAACGGCGGTGCGAAGTGGGCACACATGCTCAAGCACTACAACGCCGTCACGCCGGAGAACGCCTTGAAGCCCGACAGCATCTGGAGCGGCGATCCTGCGACGGGCCAGCCGGCAGGTGCTCCCACCGGTCTGGCGAGCGCGGACGACCTCCTGACGCGGGCGAACGCGGCGGGTCTCTACACGATCGGGCACGCGTTGGCGTGGCACAACCAGTCGCGCTACTGGCCGGCCAGGTCCGCCGACCGGAACACCTTGACCTCCGACATGATCATCCACTGGGACTACGAGGAGGCTCGCTCTCGGCTCCGGGACTACATCCACACGATCGCCGGACGGTACAGCGACGGCCCGTACGAGCTGGACGCCTGGGACGTCGTGAACGAAGCCATGAGGGACAACCCGGAGAACCCCACCGACTGGCGAAACGCCCTTCGCTCCCTGGAGCAGCCGAAGTTCCGGGCCGCCGCCTGGGCCGGCGCCTACGCCAGGGGCGGGAACGCGTGGGACTACGTCTACGACTCCTTCCTCTTCGCTCGGGAAGCCGATCCGGATGCGGTCCTGTACTACAACGACTTCAACGACCTGGAGCTGCCGAACAAGGCGATCGCCATCGCCAGCATGGTGACGGAGCTCAACGAGAAGTACGCCAGGGAACACCCCGAGGACGACAAGAAGCTGATCCAGGGCATAGGCATCCAGGCGCACTACAACACGAGGCTCGACCTCGATAACCTCGAGCGGAACCTGCAGACCTACATCGAGACGGGTGTGGAGGTCTCGCTCACCGAACTCGACCTCAGCATCACGGGGACGCAGGACTCGGGGACCGTCGTGCCTCCCAGCGACGAGCAGCTGAAGGTCCAGGCGGACAAGTACGCCGAGCTCTTCATGCTCCTGAAGAGGTACTCGGACCACATCGCACGTGTGACCTTCTGGGGTACGAGCGACTCCAACAGCTGGCGCTCCGGCTTCTTCCCGCTGCCGTTCTCCAGGAGCGGTGACACGTGGACCGAGAAGCCCGCGTACCACGCCGTGATGGATCCCGAGGGGTGGCTCGGCTTCGAGAAGGAGCGCCCCGAGCTCACGTCCTTCACGTACCAGGGCGAGGTCTTCGACTTCGACCCCCGCAGGACCGAGTACGACGTCCACGTCCCCGACGACGTCTCGAACGTGGACTTCTCCGCCGCCGACGTCGCCCACGGCTACGGCGACGAGCTCGACGTCGAGGTCTCGCTCGACTCGCCGGGCTGCGCGGTGGCCCCGGGCGATCCGTGTGTCGCCACGGTGACGGCCGCGTGGGAGAGCGAGCCGGCCAACGCCTCGACCTACACGATCAACTTCGGGCACATGTCGGCCGAGTGGGAGCACGACGTCAACTACCCCGACACGGGCTACCGTTCCGCGGTCGACGTGCGGTTCAGCGACGGCAGCAGCGACATCAAGCTGTTCCAGGAGTTCCTGCAGGGCGACCGTCCCGCCTTCACGACCAGCTCGGAGCACCCCGCCCCTCCCGAGCACGGGAGCGCGCGGTTCACGATCAGCACCGACGACCCGGTCGCAGACAGCGACCTGGCGGGGATGACCGTGAGGAAGCACGTGTGGGACCAGAACTGGGCACCGCTCACCGCCGCTCGGGTCACGCACCTCGATCAGCCCCAGAGCACGTGGCGAGCGGCGGACTCCGTCGAGGACGGCACGACGTACCTCGTCGTGGCGGGCGACGACACCGGCCAGGCGTTGACCCACGAGGGCCTCAGCCCCGTGCCGGCCGGCGAAGGCGTCAGCGAGGCGCGGCAGGGCTACTACGGCACTCCCGTCGTCGTCGAAGGTGACACGGTCGTCGAGCCCGAGCCGGTGCAGGACAACATGCGGTGGTTGTTCACCCGGGCTGAGAGCAGTGACCCGGGCCCCTACACGAGTGCGAACGGGTACGAGGGCTTCACCATGATGAGCCTGGTCCACGGCGGCCTGATCCAGCCCTTCAACGTCCACCGGGCGGAGCACCCGGACCGCGTGAACACGGACGCGCTCATCTCGGACAGGCTGGTCGGGGACGCCAACCTGGACCGCGCGGTGTGGTTCAACACCGGGCTGGACCAGAACGGTGGGACGACGCTGTTCACGCACAGCGCCGACACCGACGAGACGTACGCGTTGCACGGCTCCAGCGCCGGCTTCGTCGCGGAAGGCGGCAAGGGCGAGCTGGCCGAGTACGCGCAGGACAGCCGCGTCAGGTTGTACGAGTACGTGGCGGACAGGACGTTCGTGGAGGCCGACGGCCTGGGTGTCGGCATCGAGCTCGGTGCGGCCGAACGCGTGGTCGGCGGTTCAGGCGTGCACCACGAGGTCCCCGTCACCGCGGACGTGCCGGACGGTCGTCAGGCGGTCCTGCTGAGGAACGGCGCCTCAGTGGCGACGGCGACCTTCGAGAGCGACCGAGCGGTGCTGCGGGTCGAGGAGAGCGACGTCGAGCCGGGCGCCCGCTACGTGGTCGCCGTCCTCGGCGGCACCGAGGTGCTGGGGGCCACCGCTCTCCCGGCGGGCCTGGTCGTCGTGCCGGTGACGGTCGAGGCGACCTCCCGCGGGGTCGTCAACCCCAGGAGCAGGGGCACGCTCAAGGTCACGCTGCTCTCCCAGACCGGGTTCGACCCGGTCCCGGACGTCGCCGTGGACACCCTGCGCGTGGGCGTCGAGGGCACCGAGGACTCCGTGGTCGGTTGCCGGGCCGGCAGGGACGTCGACGGGGACGGCGTGGTGGACCTGGACTGCACCGTCCGTGTCCCGCTGACCGGTGTGGAGCGCGGTGACACGCAGCTGCTGGTCACCGGTTCCACGGTGGGCGGCGCCGTGCTCGAGGCCACGGTGGCGATCCGCACCGTGCCGGCCCGTCGAGGGGGTTGGCCCCGCGGCTGACCGCCCCGGGGCGTGCCGGCCCCGGACGCGCGAGCGAGCCCCGCACCGTTCACGGTGCGGGGCTCGCTGCCGTCGCGGCGCGACCGCTCGTGCTCGTGCCCGGCGGGCGGTGCCGCTGTCCCCGGCGCAGGTGGGGGCGCTGGCTCGGCCGTCGGTGGACGTGTCGAGTGCACCCATCGGGGGGTGCCGGGGCGCTGACCCGCTGCGCAGGGATGAGGCGCGAGCCGTGCCTGGGGGCGATGCGGGCCGGGCGCGCAGCGTCGAGCCTGTACCGGTGGACACCGGCACCCCCTCGCGCTGCGTCTCGACGCGCTCCGTCCCGGTGCGCTCCGTCCCGGTGCGCTCCGTCCCGGTGCGCTCCGTCCCGGTGCGCTCCGTCCCGGTGCGCTCCGTCCCGGTGCGCTCCGTCCCGGTGCGGCTCTGGGTGCTGCTGCGCTTCGTGCTGGCCGGTGCGGTCGGCAACGGTGCTCACGCGCTGGCCTTCCTGCTGCTGGGGGCCGCCACGGCGTTGCCCGTGGCGGCGGTGAACGTGGTGGCCGTGGCGCTCTCCACCGTGCTGACCAACGAGCTGCACCGCCGCTTCACCTTCCACCACGGCGCGCGCACCTCCTGGTTCAAGGGGCACGGTGTCGGTGGTGCCGCGGCGGTGGCCGGGCTGGTGCTGAGCACCGCGGCGCTGACGGCCTGGCACCACCTCGTGCCCGGCGCCGGCCGGGGCAGCGGGCTGCTCGTCGTGTACGCCGTGACCGGGCTGGTCGGCCTGAGCAACTTCGTGCTGCTGCGCTCGGTGCTGCGCGCCCCGGCGCAGGCCGTGGCCCGGGAGGAGGCCGCGGCCCGGGGCAGGACCGTGACGTCAGCGCGCACCGCGGCCGCGCCCGCGACCTCGTGAGCGCGGCGTGAGGGCTGCGGACGAGGTCGTCGGCGGGCGCACCGCCCTGGTCACCGGAGCCGGCAACGGGCTGGGGCGGGCCATCGCCCTCGCCCTGGCCGGGCACGGCGCCCGCGTCGTCCTCGTCGGCCGCCGCGAGGGTCCGCTGCGCGGGTCCGCCGCGATGATCGGGCCCGCGGCCCGGGTGGTCACCTGCGACGTCGCCGATCCGAGCGCGGTCGACGCCCTGACCGACGTCCAGCCGCACGAGTGGGAGGAGGTGTTCGCCGTCAACGTGCGCGGCGCCTACCTGGTGTGCCGGGCCTTCCTGCCCCCGATGCTGGAGCGCGGGTCCGGTGACGTGGTGAACATCGCCTCCGTCAGCGGCAAGCGCCCGCTCCCGGGACGCACCCCCTGCACCGCCTCCAAGACGGCGGTGCTGGGGCTCACGACCACCCTGGCCCACGAGGTCGGTCCGCGCGGGGTCACGGTCAACTCGATCTCCCCCGGCCCCGTCGCCGGGCCGCGCATGGAACGCAACTTCGCCCGCGAGGCGCAGCGCAGCGGCACGAGCCCCGCGCAGGCGGAGGAGCAGTTCGTCTCCCGCGCGGCCCTGCGGCGCATGGTCACCGCCGAGGAGGTGGCCACGGCCACGGTGGCGGTGCTGTGCGTGCCCGGCCTGTGCGGCGCCGACACCGACCTGTCGGCGGGCATGGTCGCCCGCTGAGCGCGGGTCCCCGCGGCCGCGGTGAGCACGCCCTCGGCGTCGACCCGGACCTCACCGGCACCCACCTCGTCGACCGGCACCGGCACCGGCTGCGGCACCGGCTGCGGCACCGGCTGCGGCACCGGCTGCGGCACCGGCTGCGGCACCGGCTGCGGCACCGGTGGGCGGGCGGCGGCGCGGTGGGTGCCTCTAGCATCGCTCCGGCACCCGCACCGGTCCGCTGTGGCCGGCGGGTGCTGGGACGTCGAGACGGACGTGGCGGGAGGACATGACGGACGGGCGCCGGGCGCACGCAGCAGCGGTGGACTTCGCCGAGCTGTTCAACGGGCTGCCCACCGCGTACCTGGTGCTCGACCTGGACCTGTTCATCCTCCAGGCCAACGAGGCGTACCTGCGGCTGCTGGGACGCACCCGCCACGAGCTGGTGGGGCGCTGGGTGTTCGACGCCTTCCCGCCCACCCCGCAGACGCTGGACGCCGAGGGGCGCAACCCCTTGCAGACCTCCTTCGAGACCGCGCGCGACACCGGCCGGGCCGTCCCCATGCCGCTGTTCGCGTACGCCGTCGCCGACCAGCGCACCGGTGAGGTCGTCCAGCGGTACTGGTCGCTGATCAGCGCACCGCTGCTGTCGGCCGAGGGGCGGGTGGTGGCGGTGCTGCAGCGCGTGGAGGACGTCAGCGACTGGGTGCACGAGCGCGAGGGCGCCCTGGCGGCGGCGCAGCTGAGCCAGGAGCGCACCCAGGCCGTCGAGGCCGACCTGTACCTGCGCGTGCAGGAGCTGCACGCCGCGCAGCAGGCCCGCGAGGTCGCCGTGCGCCGGCTGGCCAGGGTGAGCGAGGTGGCCCTGGCGCTGACCGCCGCGCAGGGCCTGGAGGACCTCGAGAGGATCGTCATCGAGCGGGGGATGAGCGTGCTGGGCGCCGACGGCGGCGCCATCGTCTCGGCCGCCGACGCCTTCGACACCGCCGAGCAGTCCGGCACCGCTGGAGCACCCGGCACCGCCGGTGCGAGCGGGGCGGGTGGTGCTCGCGGCGCCGGCACGGGCGGCTGGCGGGTGACCGTCAGCGACGCCCTGGGCGCCCGCGTGCGGGCGCGCTACGCCCACGTGCCCCACGACAGCCCGCTGCCGGCGTGCCACAGCGCCCGCACCGGGCAGCGGCTGGAGCTGCCCACCGTCGCCGACGGGCTGGCCTTCGACCCGGTGATGGCCGAGGTGTACGAGAACACGCAGCGGCGGGCGTGGGTGATGCTGCCGCTGACCGTGGCGGGCAGGTGCCTGGGCTGCCTGGCCGTGTGCTGGGCCGAGGAGCGTCACCTGACGCGCGAGGAGCGCGACCTGCTCGACGGCTTCGCCGCGCAGTGCGCGCAGACGCTGGAGCGCCTGCAGACCCGCGCGGCCGAGCGGCGCCGCGCGGCCGTGCACCGGCGCATGTCCGAGACCCTGCAGCGCGCGCTGCTGACCGAGCCGCCGGAGCTGGAGCACGGGCAGGTCGTCGTGCGCTACACCCCGGCCGCCGAGACCGCGCAGGTCGGCGGGGACTGGTACGACGCGTTCGTCCAGCCGGACGGGGCCACCGTGCTGGTCATCGGCGACGTGATCGGGCACGACACGCAGGCGGCGGCGGCGATGAGCCAGGTGCGCACGATGGTGCGCACCATCGGCGCGCTGGGCGAGCAGAGCCCGGCGCGCCTGCTGGCCAGGGTGGACCGGGCGATGGCGAACCTGCGGATCACGACCACCGCCACGGCGATCGCCGCGCGCCTGGAGCAGACCGAGGAGGAGCGCTCGCGCGGCACCACCCGGCTGCGCTGGTCCAACGCCGGGCACCCGCCGGCGATGCTGGTCCACCCCGACGGCCGCGTGCTGGAGCTGGAGCAGGCGCGCACCGGGGGGAGCGCGGACCTGCTGCTGGGGGTGCTGCCCGGGACCTCGCGCCGGGACGTCGAGGTCGTCCTGGACCGCGGCTCCACCGTCCTGCTCTACACCGACGGGCTGGTCGAGCGGCGCGACCAGCCGTTGGCCCAGGGGCTGCAGGAGCTGCAGCAGGCCCTGGAGGACCTGGCCGGGCAGGACGGCGACCTGGACACCCTGGTGGACCGGCTGCTGGCGCGGATGCTGCCCGCCCAGCCCGAGGACGACGTCGCGGTGGTGGCCGTGCGCCTGCACCGCCAGGACCGCCCGGACCCGCCGGGGGCCGGCCCGGTCCGCCGGTGAGCAGGCCGTGCGCGGCGGGAACCCGCGCCCGCGAGGACGGGGACCCGCGAGCGCAGCCGCGGGGCACCGGGAGCACTCCCGCGGACCCTGCGACAGGATGACGGGCGTCCCAGCCCGCCCACCAGGAGGCCGCCGTGTCCGCTCCCGTCCCCCGCCGCGCATCGTGACGGGGCTCCGTCGTGCCGTCCGGTCGGGTGGCCCCGCAGCACCGCAGCGCTCCACCAGGCGTCGCTTCCTGACCGGCACCGCGACCTCGGCGGTCCTCGCCGGGCTCGCCGCCTGCAGCCGGCGCACGTCCCCCGTGCCGGCCCCCGCGTCCCCCGCCGCGGCCGGCTCGACCACCGGCAGCGGCGCACCCCTCACCATCGGCGCCATCCCGGACCAGGACCCCGAAGTCCTGCAGCGCCTGTACGCCACCCTGGCCGACTCGATGGCCCGGGCCAGCGGTCTGGCCGTCGCCTACCGCCCGGTCACCGACTACGGCGCCGCCGTCTCCCTGTTCCGCACCGGTGACCTCGACCTGGTCTGGTTCGGCGGGCTCACCGGCGTGCAGGCGCGGTCGCAGACGCCGGGCGCCCGGGTGATCGCCCAGCGCGACATCGACGAGGACTTCCACTCGGTCTTCGTGGTGAACACCGCCACCGGCCTGACCGCCTCGCAGGACCTCGCACCGCTGGCCGACCTGCGGTTCACCTACGGCAGCCGGACCTCCACCTCCGGGGCGCTCATGCCGGCGTACTTCCTGTCCCGGCAGGGCCTGGACCCGCGGGGTTTCCCCGGCGGCCCGGGGTACAGCGGTTCGCACGACGCGACGCTGCAGCTGGTCGCCTCCGGCAGCTACCAGGCCGGGGTGCTCAACGAGCAGGTGTGGACCTCCCGCAGCGCCGCCGGCGAGGTCGACCCCGCCGTGCGGCTGTACGCCCGCACCCCGGCCTACCACGACTACCACTGGGTGCTCGGCCCGCAGGCCGTGGACCGGCTGGGCGAGGACCTGCCCCAGCAGCTGAGCGACTACTTCCTGGGCCTCACGGTCGCGGACCCCGACGACGCGGCGGTCCTGGACCTCTTCGGCGCCCGGCGGTTCATCGCCACGCAGGAGTCCAACTACGACCAGATCCAGCAGATCGGCGAACAGCTGGGGCTGATCACCTGAGCGCCGCCCTGCGGCTGTCCGGCGTCGAGGTGCGCCACGGCACCACCCGGGCCCTGAGCGGTCTCGACCTGACGGTCCAGACCGGTGAACGGGTCGCCGTGGTGGGCCCCTCCGGCGCGGGCAAGTCGACCCTGCTGCGCCTGCTCAACGGTGCGCTCGCACCCACCGCCGGATCGGTCGAGGTCCTCGGCGCCGATCCGCGCACCCTGTCGGGCCGCGACCTGCGACGGCTGCGCGCGAGGGTCGGCACCGTCCACCAGCACCTCGAGCTGGTCGGGCCGCTGCGCGTGGTCCACAACGTCAACGCCGGCCGGCTCGCCCGCTGGCCGGCGTGGCGCGCGGCCTGGTCGCTGCTCAGACCGCAGGGGGTGCCTGAGGTGACCGCGGCCCTGCAGCAGGTCGACCTCGCCGAGCGGGTGTACGAGCGCACCGACCGGCTCTCCGGCGGGCAGCAGCAGCGGGTCGCGATCGCCCGGGTGCTGGTCCAGCGCCCCGACCTCGTGCTGGCCGACGAACCCGCCTCCGCGCTCGACCCCGCGCTGGCCCGGCGGAGCCTGGCGCTGCTGGCCGCCGCGGCGGCCGAGCGCGGCGGGACCCTGCTCGCCTGCCTGCACGACCCGGAGCTGGCGCTGCGCCACTGCGACCGCGTGGTGGGCCTGGTCGAGGGCCGTCTGGTCCTCGACGCCCCGGCGGCCGCGCTGAGCCGGGGCGACCTGGCCGACTTCTACGGGGTGGGCGCGTGAGCGCCGCGGCCGTGCTCACCGCCCCGCGCCTGCACCGCTCGCGCGCCCGGTGGGCGTGGGGCCTGGGCGCGCTGGGCGTCGTGGGGTGGTCGCTGGCCGGGGCCGGGGCGTTCTCCGGGGACGTGCTGAACCCGGCCGGCGTGCGCCAGTTCGGCCGGTTCGCCGCCGGCGCGCTCAGCCCCGACCTGTCCGCGCAGTTCCGCGCGGTGCTGCTGACGAGCACGCTGGTGACGATCGCCTACGCCGCGCTGGGGGCCGCGCTGGCGGTGCTGCTCGGCGCGCTCGGCGCGCTCGCCCTGGCGCGCACCACGTGGGGGCGGCGGGGGGT
>NZ_JAAALM010000399.1 GCF_009906395.1 Kineococcus indalonis | reverse complement strand
GCGCCGCCGCGGCGGACGCGGCCGGCGCCGCCGCGGCGGCCGGGCACCGCGGGGGCGGCGCGCGGTGACCGCGCAGGACGCCGCCCCCGGCACGTTCGAGGTGCGCGCCGCGGGCACCGGGGAGCTGGTGGGCACCTTCCCCGTGCAGGGCGAGCAGGACGTGGCCGCCGCCGTCGCCCGCGCCCGCGAGGCGGCGCGGTGGTGGGGCGAGCTGGGCTTCGCCGGGCGGCGCCGCCGCCTGGACGCCTTCCGCGGGCTGCTGGCCCGGCAGGTGCACCGGCTGGCGGCGGTGGTGCGCGAGGAGACGACCCGGCCCACCGCCGACGCGGTGCTGGAGGTCGCGCTGACCCTGGAGCACGTGGCGTGGGCGGCGCGCAACGCCGAGCGGGTGCTGGGGCCGCGCCGGGTGCGCACCACGGCGCTGAGCGCGAACCTCAGCGCGAGCGTGGAGCGCAAGCCCCTGGGCGTCGTCGGCGTCATCGGGCCGTGGAACTTCCCGGTGTTCACCCCGCTGGGCTCGATCGTGCCCGCGCTGGCGGCCGGCAACGCGGTGGTCTACAAGCCCAGCGAGCTGGCGCCCGGGGTGGGGGCCTGGCTGGTCGAGGCGTTCGCGCGGGTGGTGCCCGAGCAGCCGGTCCTGCAGCTGCTGACCGGCGACGCGAGCACCGGGGAGGCGCTGTGCCGCGGCGGGGTGGACAAGATCGCCTTCACCGGGTCCACGGCCGCGGCGCGGCGGGTGATGGCCGCGTGCGCCGGGACGCTGACCCCGCTGGTGGCCGAGTGCGGCGGCAAGGACGCCTTCGTCGTGGACGAGGACGCCGACGTGGAGGCCGCGGCCCGGGCCGCGGTGTGGAGCGCGGTGGTCAACGCCGGGCAGACCTGCATCGGCACCGAGCGCGTGTACGTCCACCGCGCCGTCCACGACGCCTTCGTCGCGGCGCTGCTGCGCGAGGTGCGCGGGGTGCGGGCGGGGACGGACCCGGGCGCGGTGCTCGGCCCGCTGCGCACGCCCGCGCAGGCGGCGCGGGTGGAGGCCCACGTCGCCGACGCCGTCGCCCGCGGGGGGCGGGTGCTCTTCGACGGCGGCCCCGCCGAGGGCACCGTCGTGCAGCCGGTGGTCCTGGCCGACGTGCCCGACGAGGCCCTGGCGAACCAGGAGGAGACGTTCGGGCCGCTGCTGACGGTGCGGGCCGTGGCGGACGTGGACGAGGCGGTGCGGCGGGCCAACGGCACCCGCTACGGCCTGGGCGCGACGGTGTTCGGCGGTCGCGGCGCCGAGCGGGTCGCCCGCCGGCTGCGCACGGGCGCGGTGTCGGTGAACTGCGCCTTCGGGTTCGCGCAGGTGCCCACCCTGCCCTTCGGCGGGGTGGGCGACTCCGGCTTCGGGCGCGTGCACGGGCCCGACGGGCTGCGCGAGTTCAGCGCGCCGCAGGCGCTGGCCCGCCAGCGCTTCCGGCTGCCGCTGGCCGTGACGGGCTTCGCCCGCTCGGCGCGCGACGACGCGCGGGTGGCGGCCCTGCTGGGGCTGGTGCACGGCCGGCGCTGAGGCGCCGGCGGGCGCGCGTCAGCGCGCGCGCGAGCGCGCCACCCCCCGCACCGCGCTGCGCACCACGCGGTAGCCCAGCACCCCGCCGGCCACCCAGGGGGCGGCGACCAGCACGGGGTCCAGCACCTGGTGGCGCACGTCGGAGCGGCCGCGGCGCGAGCGCAGCGGGTGGTGGCCGGGCTCGCTGAGCACGCCGGTCTCGCTGACCGGGTCGTCGGGGTGCCGGCTGGCGAAGGAGGCCAGCGCGGCCTCCAGGGCGCCCACGCGGTCCGCGGCCACGAGCAGCAGCCAGTGCGCGTTGCGGCCCTCGCTGTAGCGGTAGGCGTGGCGGCGCACCGCGCCGGACAGGCCCGAGGGGGGTGTGGAGGTGCCGAAGACCGGGGTGACGAAGGCGTGCTCGATCGAGCGCTCGCGCGGGTGGTGCTGCACCTGCCGCTCGGGGAAGCGCCAGTGCGCACCGTTGAGGCCGGGGTCGAAGCGCTCGCGCGGGAAGGACGGGCGGTCCGCGGGGTCGAGGTCCACGCCCCAGCCGGGGATGCGTGCGCGCAGCTGCTCGGGCGTCTCCGGCAGCGGCGGCTTGTCGGCGGTGTAGGTGTACGCGGGGTCATCGGGGTCGAGGTCCGCGAGGTGCAGGTCCACGGGGCCGCGGTCCGCGGGACCCCGGGGGTCCTGGGGTTCGCTCATGTCCGGTGCCTCCCGGTTCAGCTCGCGCCCGGCACGACGAGCGGCTTGATGCAGCCGTCGAGCTTGGACGAGAAGATGTGGTACCCCTCGGCGATGTGCTCCAGCGGGATGCGGTGGGTGACGACCTCCCGGGGCGTGAGGTGGCCGTTGCGCACGTGCTCGAACATCCGCGGCCACTGCCGCTTCACGGGCGTCTGGTTCATCCGCAGCGTCAGGCCCTTGTTCATCGCGTCGCCGAACTTCACGGCGCTGGGCACCGGCCCGTAGGCGCCCATGACGGAGATCGTGCCGCCCTTGCGCACGGCGTCGATCGCCCAGTTCAGCGCGATCGGCGAGCCGCCCTGCAGCTTCAGCTTCGCCCCGGCGACGTGCTGAAGGAAGTTGCCGTCCGCCTCGGCGCCCACCGCGTCGATGACGGCGTCGGCGCCCAGGTAGCCCGTCATCTCCTTCAGCAGCACCACGACGTCGTCGTGCTCGGTGAAGTCCACGGTCTCGGCGTGGGCCATGGTGCGCGCCTTCTCCAGGCGCTCGGGCAACTGGTCCACGACGATCACGCGCCCGGCACCCATGAGCCAGGCGGACTGCGCCGCGAGCAGCCCGACGGGGCCGGCGCCGAGGACCACCACGACGTCGCCCTCGACGACGTCGGCGAGCTGGGCGCCGAAGTACCCGGTGGCCGCGGCGTCGGTGAGCACGACGGCGTCCTCCTCGTGCATCCACTCCGGGATCACGGTGGGCCCGACGTCGGCGAACGGCACGCGCACGTACTCCGCCTGGCCGCCGTCGTAGCCGCCGGCGGTGTGCGAGTAGCCGTAGATCCCGCCGACGGCGGTGGCGTTGGCGTTGACGTTGTGGCAGTTGGACTGCAGCCCGCGAGCGCAGTAGAAGCACGAGCCGCAGAAGATGTTGAAGGGCACCATGACGCGGTCACCGACCCTCAGGTTCTGCACCGACGACCCGACCTCGTCGACCACGCCGATGAACTCGTGACCGAAGGTCGTCCCGGGCCGGGTGTCGGGGATCGCCCCGTGGTACAGGTGCAGGTCCGAGCCGCAGATCGCGGCGAGCGTGACCCGCACGATCGCGTCGTTGGGGTGCTCGATGCGCGGGCGCTCCTTCTCCTCCGCGCGCACGCGGTACGGCCCGCGGTACACCATCGCTCGCACCGGCAGCTCCTCCCGGAAGGCCCGGGCGCACCGGTCCTCCGGCCCGCCCGGGCCCACTGTGCCGCGCACGGCGCCCGCCCGCACGCGCAGGCGCCCGGCTCAGCCCGGCTCAGCCCGGCTCAGCCCGGCTCAACCCGGCTCAACCCGGCTCAACCCTGTTCGCGGGGGCGCGGCGGGCGACCGCGCCGGGGCAGGTCCCCGGCCTCGGCGGGCATCCGCCCGGCGCGGCGCAGCGCCTCGCGCAGCACGAACTCCGCCTGGGCGTTGACGCTGCGCAGGTCGTCGCCGGCCCAGCGCGCCAGCGCCTCGTGCACGGCGGGGTCCAGGCGCAGCAGGACCTGCTTGCGCGCGCGCCC
>NZ_JAAALM010000398.1 GCF_009906395.1 Kineococcus indalonis | reverse complement strand
GCGCACCACCGCCCGCCTGGCGGCCGCCCTGAGCGCGCGCGAGGCCGTCGACGTGGTCCTCGCCGCCGTGCAGGAGGCCCTGCGCGCCACCACCTGCGGCGTCTTCCTGCTCGAGCGCGACGGCGCGGGCGGCGGGCCCGTGCTCGTGCCCGCCGGCGACGGCGTCGTGCTCGCCCGCGCCGCCGGCCGCGCCCCGTGCCTGCCGCTGGACGCCTCCACCCCCAGCGCCGAGGCCGCCCGCACCCGCCGCCCCGTGCTGCTGCGCTCGCCCGCCGAGCTCGCCGAGCGCTTCGACGACCCCGTCAACGAGCGCCTCGTCGCCGCCGGGGAGCGCTCCTGGGCGGCGCTGCCCCTGCTCACCGACGGCGGCCTGATGGGCGTGCTGCGCCTGGGCCTGCCCCGCGAGGGCTCCCTGGACGAGGTGCAGCTGCTGCTGGCCGCCACCCTGGCCGGGCAGTGCGCCTGCGCCGTCGAGCGCGCCCGCCTCTTCGACGCCGTGCGCGAGGCCGCCCGCGAGGCCCGCTCCGCCGAGCACCGCTACCGCACCCTGGCCCGCGCCGGGCGCCTGGACGTGTTCACCGCCGCCCCGCCGCGCGGCCTGACCAGCGACCTGCCCGGCTGGCGCGCCCTCACCGGCCGCGACGGCGACGTCCTGGGCACCGCCTGGAGCGCCGACGTGCACCCCGAGGACCTGCCCGCCGTGCTCGGCGAGGCCGCCGCCGCCCTGCGCGAGGGCCGCGCCGCCGGCGCCCGCCTGCGCGTGCGCACCCCCCGCGGCTGGCGCTGGCTCAGCGCCCGCGCCCAGCCCGTGCGCGCCGACCCCGACGAGCCCGACAGCCCCGTGGTGGAGTGGGTCGGCGCCCTCGACGACGTCGACGAGCGGGTGCGCGCCCGCCGCCGCGCCGGGCACCTGCAGTCCCTCACCGCGGCGCTGTCCACGGCCACCACCCGCGCCGGCGTCGTCGACGCCGTCCTGACCTCGTCCCTGACCCTGCCCGGCGCCACCCGCGCCAGCGTGACCCTGCTGGACCCCGAGCGCGGGCCCGGCGGCGCCGTGGCCGTGCACCGGCTGCGCGCCGACGGGCTGCGCGAGCACCTGGTGCGCGCCGACCGCCGCGCCGCGGAGCTCGTGCGCGACGTGGAGGACTGCGCCGCCGCCGGCGGCTGGTACGCGGTGGGGCCCGCCGGCGAGGACCTGCTGCCCGCGTGGGTGCGCCCCACCTACCGCCAGGCCCTCGCCGAGGGCGACGCGCGCTGGTCGGTGCTGCCGCTGGCCACCCGCCGCAGCCGCCTGGGCGGCCTCGTGCTCGGCGCCGCCGAGGACGTGCCGCCCGACGCCGACGAGCGCGCCTCCCTGCAGGCCCTGGCCCGCCAGGTCGCCGACGCGCTGGAGCGGGTGGACCTGCTGGAGCGCGAGCTGGGCACCGCCCGCGTCCTGCAGCGCGCCCTGCAGCCCGGCCCGCTGCCCGCCGTGCCGTGGCTGGCCGCGCACCGGGCCACCACCACCAGCGCCGGGGAGGGCGTGGGCGGGGACTGGGCCGAGCTGCTCGTCGTGGACGGCGGGCGCGTGGCCGTCGTCCTGGGCGACGTCATGGGCCGCGGGGCGCGCGCGGCCACCGTCATGGGCGAGGTGCGCGCGCAGGTGCGCGCCCTGGCCCTGGTCGACCCGCACCCCGGCGCGGTGCTGCGCGGCCTGGACGCGTGCGCGGCCGCCGCCGGCGGGGAGGACCTGGTGACCCTGGCCTACGTGCTGCTGGAGCGCGACGGCACCGCGCTGGCCGCGCTGGCCGGGCACCCGCCGCCGCTGCTGCGCCACGCCGGCGGCGCGCGCTTCCTCGACGCGCCCGCCGGCCCGCCCGTGGGGGCGGTGCTGCCCGGCGGCACCGCCGCCCGCGAGGGCGTGCTGCGCCTGCGCCTGGGCGCCGGGGAGGACCTCGTGCTGTTCTCCGACGGGCTGGTGGAGTCGCGCGAGCGGTCCCTGGAGGACGGCCTGGACGCCGCCCGCGAGCACCTGGCCCGGGTCTGCGGGCGCGAGGAGGTGCCCGCGCCGGCGCGCCTGGTCGACGGGCTCGTGCACGCCGTGGCCGGCGGGGCGCCCGTCGACGACGACGTGACCGTCCTGGTGGTGCGCCGCCTCGGCGGGGACGTGCCCTAACCTCGCCAGCGTGCCGCCCCCGCAGCCGTCCCCGACCGTCGCCGTCGTCGTGCCGGCCAAGGACGAGGGGGAGCGGATCGCCGCCACGGTGGCGGCGCTGCGCTCCCTGCCGGTGGCCGACCTCGTGGTCGTCGTCGACGACGGCTCCTCCGACGGCACCGCCCGCCTGGCCCGCGACGCCGGCGCCCTGGTCGTGGCGCACCGGCGCAACCGCGGCAAGGCCGCGGCCGTGGCGCCCAGGTCGGCGTCGACGAACAGCAGCGGGCGCCACGGCCGCGGCCACCGCGCCGCTGGCGGCGCCGGTGCTGGCCGGGGAGGCGGACATGACGATCGCGGTGCTGCCGCGCCAGTCCAGCCCCGGCGGCGGGCGCGGCCTGGTGGTGGGCCTGGCCCGCCGCGGCACCCTGGCCGCGACCGGCTGGTCCCCGCAGCAGCCGCTGTCGGGGATGCGCTGCCTGAGCCGGGAGGCGTTCGCGGCGGCGCAGCCGCTGGCGCGCGGCTGGGGCGTGGAGACGGCCCTGACGATCGACCTGCTGCGCGGCGGGTACCGGGTGGTGGAGGTGCCGTGCGCGCTGCAGCACCGCGTCAGCGGCACGGACCTGCGCGCGCAGCTGCACCGCGCCGCGCAGTACCGCGACGTGGCGCTGGCGCTGGCGCAGCGCCACCTGGCCGACCGGCTGGGCCGGTTGCGCCGCACCGGCGGCTGAGGCGCGTGGCTGAGGTGCGCGGGCGCCCCGGCGCCCCGCCCGCCGCTCCGGCGCGCGCGCTCGGGGCGCTGCCCGCGGCGGCGAGCGCGGTGGCGCTGCTGGCGTGGCTGGCGGTGGCGCTGGCGGGGGAGTCGGCCGCGGTGCCCGGCCTGGGGCCGGGGGCGCTGCCGCTGGACCTGGCGCTGCGGCCGTCCTCGGCGCTGGTGACGGCCCTGCTGGCGCTCTCGGTGCTGGCCGCGGGCACGGCGCTGCTGAGCGGGCTGGCCGCCGCCGGGCGCGGCTGGCGCCCGCACCGGGTGCTGCTGCTGGCCGCCGCCGGCGCCGCGGCCACCGCCCTGGTGCCGCCGGTGGGCTCGGCCGACCACCTCAGCTACGCCGCCTACGGCCGCATCGCCGCCCTGGGCGGCGACGCCTACGCCGAGGCGCCGGACGCCTTCGCCGGCGGCGCGGACCCGGTGGCCTCGGCGGTGCGCGACCCGTGGCGCTCGACGACGTCGGTGTACGGGCCGCTGGCCACGGCGGTGCAGGCGCTGGCGTCGCTGGCCGGCGGGGACTCGGTGCGCGCCACGGTGTGGTGCGGGCAGCTGGTGCTGCTGGCGGCGTGGGCGGCGGCGGGCGCCGGCCTGCACCGCGCCCTGCGCGAGGACCCGGCCGCCCGCGCCCGCGCGCACGTGCTGTGGACGGCGAACCCGCTGCTGCTGACGGTGGGTCTGGGCGGCGCGCACGTGGACGTGCTGGCCGGGGCGGCGGCGGTGGGGGTGCTGCTGCTGGCGCCGCGCCGGCCGTTCGCGGCGGGCCTGGCGCTGGCGCTGGCGGCCGGCGCCAAGCTGCCGTTCGGCGCGGTGGGCGCGGGGCTGCTGGTGGCCTGGTGGGCCGGGCGCGGGCGCGGCGGGCC
>NZ_JAAALM010000397.1 GCF_009906395.1 Kineococcus indalonis | reverse complement strand
CCCGCCGTGTCGGGGGGCGGGTGCAGGGTGGGCGCATGAGCGAGACGCCCACCGCCACCGCACCCGCGACCGGCGCCCCCGCGGGCGGTGCCGCCGCGGCCGCCCCCTCGCGCGCGGAGCTGGACGGCCGCACCGGCTACGACCCGGCGTTCCTGGCGCCCGGGCCGCTGGTGCCCGTGCCGCTGCCCGTGGACGGCACCGAGGTCGTCGTCCTGCCCTACACGCACTTCTCCGTGGTGCTGCGCCCGGACCGCCGGCTCGCCGCGGCCACCGTCGTCGCCGTCGACGGCGCCGCGCTGCGCGAGGTCGAGCGCGGCGACTCCTGGTTCCTGGACCCGCGCGCGCGCCCGGACGAGCAGGCCGGCCCGGAGCTTTACGCGCGCAACGACTTCGACCGCGGCCACCTCGTGCGCCGGCGGGACCCGGTGTGGGGTGCGCCGGAGGTGGCGCGGCGGGCGAACGCCGACACCTTCAGCTACGCCAACGCCGCCCCGCAGGCGGCCGGGTTCAACCGGTCCGAGGAGCTGTGGCTGGGCTTGGAGGACCACGTCCTGGCCCACGCCCGCGAGCACGACGCGCGCCTCGTGGTCGTCACCGGTCCCGTCCTCGCCGACGACGACCCGCAGTACCGCGGCGTGCGGGTGCCGCGACGCTTCTTCAAGGTCGCCGGGTACCTGCTCGAGGACGGCCCGGCCGGGCCGGCGCTGGCCTCGGCGGGGTTCGTGCTGGACCAGACGCCGCTGGTGGAGGAGGTGCTGCGCTCGGAGGCCGCCGCGCGGCGCGCGCCCGAGCTCGGCGGGTTCCGCACCTTCCAGGTGCCGGTCGCCGACGTCGCCGACCTCACCGCCCTGGACCTGGGCCCCCTGGTGGCCGCCGACCGGATGCCGGCGCTCGTGCCCGCCGCCGCGGCCCCCGGCGACGGCGTGCCGCTGTGGCGGCCGGTCGCCGCGCCGGCGGACCTGCTGCTGTAGGCGCGCCCCGCGCGCCCGCTCACCCCCGCCCGGGCAGCCGCTCCGCGGGCACCGGCGCGGGCCGGGGGCGCTTGCCCGGCCGGCCCGCGCCCGAGGAGGTGCGCCGCAGCCGGCGGCGCACCCACGGCAGCAGGTGCACCCGCCCCCAGCGCAGGTCCGCCGCCAGCGCCTCGCGCCGCGGCACCGGCGCCGCCGCCGGCAGCGGGGAGCGGTAGTCCCGCTCGGCCGCGCTCAGCGAGGCCGGCACGGGCCGGCCCAGCGCCTCCAGCGCCGCCAGCGCCACGCGCCGGTGCCCCTCGGCGGACAGGTGGATGCGGTCCTCGCCCCAGCAGCGGGGGTCCGCCAGCGGCCGCAGCCCCCACAGGTCCAGCACGTCGCACCCGTGCCGGTGCGCCAGCGCCCACACGTGGGCGCTGAAGACGGCCACGGCGCCGCGGTTGCGGCGCACCAGCGGCGTCGGGGCCGGGTCGAAGCCGGTGGCCAGCAGGACCCGCGCCCCGCCCGCGCGCAGCCGTCGCACCCCGTCCTCCAGCAGCGCCGCCAGGGCGTCGGGGTCGGCGCCCGGGCGCAGCAGGTCGTTGCCGCCGCCGACCAGGCTCACCAGGTCCGGGCGCAGCTCCAGCGCGCGCGGCACCTGCCCGGTGACGATCGGGCCCAGCAGCCGCCCGCGCACCGCCAGGTTCGCGTACTCCACGACCGTGCCGGTGGCGGCCCCGTCCGCGGCCAGGTGCGCGGCCAGCCGGTCCGCCCAGCCGCGGTACCCGCCGCCGGGCGCGCGGTCGACCATGCCCTCGGTGAAGGAGTCCCCGAGGGCCACGTACCGGTAGGTGCCCGCCCCGTCCGCCACGGTCCCCATGCTCCCCGCCGCGCCCGCCGGGCGCACCCGTGGCGCGGGCGCGCCCGTGACACCTGTCACGCCCCACCCGTGCGCGGTGCCGGAGGAGTCGTGAGCGCCGGCACGGGGAGCGGCGCGCACCCGGCGGCAGGCTGGGGCCATGACGACGCAGACCCCCGCGGAACCGCTGCCGCGCACCGCCCCCGGCACCGCCGCCGGCACCGCCCCCGGCACCGACCGGCGCACCGCCGCCGCCGTCGAGGTGCGCGACCTGCGTCGCGCGTACGCCTCCGGCGCCGAGGCCGTGCGCGGCATCAGCTTCACCGTCGGGCCCGGGGAGGTGTTCGGGCTGCTGGGCACCAACGGGGCGGGGAAGACCTCCACCACCGAGGTCGTCGCGGGCCTGGCCGCGCCGACCTCGGGCACCGTGCGCGTGCTCGGCCACGACCCCGTGCGCGAGCGGCGCCGGGTGCGCCCGCGCACCGGCGTGGTGCTGCAGTCCGGCGGCCTGCCCGGGGACCTGACCGTCGCCGAGGCCGCCGCCGCCTGGGCCGCCACCCTGAGCGCCGCCCGCCCCGTCGCCGACGTCCTGGCCGCCCTGGACCTGACCCGCGAGGCCTCCACGCCCGTCAAGAGCCTCTCCGGCGGCGAGCGCCGCCGCCTGGACCTGGCCGTGGCGCTGCTGGGCGACCCGGAGCTGCTGCTGCTGGACGAGCCGACCACCGGTCTGGACGCCGAGAGCCGCCGCGCCGTGTGGGACCTGGTGCACGAGCTGGCCGCGGCCGGCACCGCGGTGCTGCTGACCACCCACCACCTGGAGGAGGCCGAGCGCCTGGCCGACCGCCTGGCCGTCCTGCACCGCGGCCTGGTGGTGGCCGAGGGCACCGTCGCCGACGTCGTGGCCACCCACCGCGCCGAGGTGCGCTGGCACCGCGACGCCGGCCGGCCCGGCGCCGACGTGCTGGGGCCCGGCGACACCGTCGCCCTCGACGGCCGCCACGTCGTGGTGCGCACCGCCTCCCTGCAGCGCACCCTCGCCCGCGTCCTGGCGTGGGCGCAGGAGCAGGACCTGGAGCTGGCCGAGCTGCGGGCCACGCCCGCGTCCCTGGAGACCGCCTTCCTCGCCCTGGCCCGCACCGCCGACGAGACCCGCTGACCACCCGCCCCGCGGAGGAGACCCGATGAGCACCACGACCGACGCCACGACCGACGCCCCGGCCCGGGCCGCTGCGCCGCACCGCCGCCCTGGCCGGTGCCGAGGCCCGCCTGCTGCGCCGCAACCGCACGGCGGTGTTCACCGCCCTCGTCACGCCCCTGGCCTTCGTGGCGCTGCTGGCCTCCACCGCCGGCGAGCGCCTGGCCACCCCCACCGGCGCCGCCGGTGCCGTGAACCTGGTCGTCGCGGCGCTGCTGCTGATGGTCGTCTTCTACAACGTGCTCTCCGCGGCCGTGGCCCGCCGCGAGGAGGGCGTGCTGCAGCGGCTGCGCACCGGCGAGGCCGCCGACGCGGAGGTGCTCACCGCCATGGCGGTGCCCTCGGCGCTGCTGACCGCGCTCATCGCCGCCGTCTTCGGCGCCGCCGGCGCGCTCGCCCTGGACCTGCCGCTGCCCGGGCGCCCGCTGCTGGTCGCCCTCGGCGTCGTGCTCGGCTGCGCCGTGATGGCCCTGCTGGCGCTGGTGACCGCCGCGTTCACCCGCACCCTGGAGTCCGCCCAGATCACCAGCCTGCCGGTGATCGCGGTGTGCGGGCTCGGCGCGGGGCTGTTCGTGCCCGCCGACGTCCTGCCGGGCGCGCTGGCCCGGGTGGCGGGGTTCACGCCGCTGGCGCCGGTGGTGGAGCTGCTGCGCGCCGGCTGGATCGGCGACCCCTCGGCCGCGGACCTGGCCACCTGGACGGCGACGCTGCTGGCGTGGGTCGTGCTCGGCGCGCTGGCGGTGCGCGCGCGCTTCCGCTGG
>NZ_JAAALM010000396.1 GCF_009906395.1 Kineococcus indalonis | reverse complement strand
ACCCGTCCCCGACCCCGCGACCCGTCCCGCCGTCCCGGCGGCGCGGCGCGCGCTCACCCTGGTGCCCGCCCCGGGCGGCGTGCCCGCCCCGCGCACCGCGCCGGCCGCAGCGCCCGTGCCGTGCCGCACGGCGCCCGCCGACCTGTTCTTCGCCGACGAGCAGGACCTCGTGCAGCGCGCGAAGGAGCTGTGCGCCGCGTGCCCGCTGCTGGCCGCCTGCCTGGCCGGCGCGCTGGAGCGGCGTGAGCCGGCCGGCGTGTGGGGCGGGCAGCTCTTCGTCGACGGCGTCCCGGTCGCCTACAAGCGCGGGCGCGGCCGCCCGCGCAAGGACGCCCCGCCCGTCGCCGTGGTGCTGTGAGCGCACGGGTCAGCGCGCGTCGCGCTCCTGGGCGCGCAGGGCGCGCGCCACGCCGTCGCGGTTCTCCAGCACCAGGCGCCGCAGCGCCGGCGGGGCGTCGCCCGCCCCGGCCAGCCAGCGGTCGGTGCGCTCCAGCAGCTCCTCGTCCGCCAGCAGCAGCGGGTACAGGCCCGTGACCACCTGCTGGGCCATCTCGTTGGTCCGCTGCTCCCACACGGTGCGCAGCGCCTCGAAGTACGGCTCCACGAAGGGGCGCAGCAGGTCCGGCTCGTGCACCCGCCCGAACCCGGCGATCACCGACGCCTGCACGGCGTTGGGGAGGGTGCCGCGCTCGACCACCTCGGCCCACGCCGCGCGCTTGGCCTGCGGGGTCGGCAGCGCGGCGCGCGCGGCGGCCGCGGAGCGCTGGCCGGTGGCGGTGGCGTCGCGGGCCAGCTCGGCGTCCACGGCCGCCTCGTCGGCCGCCCCGCCGGCGGTCAGCGAGGTCAGCAGCGCCCAGCGCGTGTCCGCGTCGACCTCGAGGCCCTCGACGACCTCGGTGCCCTCGTACAGACCCCGCACCACCGCCAGGTGCTCCTCGCTGCGCGCGGAGGAGGCGAACGCCCGCGCGAACTGCAGCTGCACGTCGCTGCCCGGGGCGGCCGCGCGCAGCATGCCCAGCAGGGCCTCGGCGGTGCGGGCCTGCACCTGCGCGCGGTGCGCGGGGGCGGTGTACAGCTCCACGCTGGTGGACAGCTGGCGCAGCAGCACCAGCGCCACGGTGGAGTCCGCGCGCGCGGCGTCGCCGGGCAGCAGCGTGCCCAGCAGCAGCTCCACGTACTCGCGCGCGGCCAGCTCGCCGTCGCGGGTCATGTCCCACAGCGCCGCGGCGACCAGCGAGCGCGGCAGCGACTCGGTGAAGGCGTCCAGGTGCCGCAGCGCGGTCGCCAGGGACGCCTCGTCGAGGCGGATCTTGGCGTAGGCGAGGTCGTCGTCGTTGACCAGGAGCAGGTCCGGGCGCGCCCGGCCCACCAGGCCGGTCAGCTCGGTGCTCTCGCCGGCGGCGTCGACCTCCAGGCGGTGCGTGCGCCGCAGGCGCCCGTCCACCAGGTCGTAGCAGCCGATGGCCAGGCGGTGCGCGCGCAGGTGCGGGTGCTCGGCGGGGGCCTCCTGGCGCAGCACCGCGGAGGTGACGGTGCCCTGGGCGTCCACCTCCAGCACGGGCCGCAGCGTGGCCACGCCGGCGGTCTCCAGCCACTCGCGCGACCAGGCGCCCAGGTCGCGCCCGGAGGTGGTCTCCAGCTCGCGCAGCAGGTCGACCAGCTCGGTGTTGCCCCAGGCGTGGCGGCGGAAGTAGGCGCGCACCCCGGCGAGGAACTCCTCACGGCCGACGTAGGCCACGAGCTGCTTGAGGACGCTGGCGCCCTTGGCGTAGGTGATGCCGTCGAAGTTCACCTCGACGTCCTCGAGGTCGTTGATCTCGGCGACGATCGGGTGGGTGGTGGGCAGCTGGTCCTGGCGGTAGGCCCAGGACTTCTCCAGGGAGTTGAAGGTCGTCCAGGCGCCCTGCCACTCCGTCGCCTCCGCCGCGGCCAGCGTGCTGGCGAACTCCGCGAAGGACTCGTTGAGCCACAGGTCGTTCCACCAGCGCATGGTCACCAGGTCGCCGAACCACATGTGCGCCAGCTCGTGCAGGACGGTGACCACGCGCCGCTCCACGGTCGCCCGCGGCACCTTGGAGCGGAAGACGTAGCTCTCCACGAAGGTGACCGCGCCGGCGTTCTCCATGGCGCCGGCGTTGAACTCCGGCACGAACACCTGGTCGTACTTGGCGAACGGGTAGGGGGTGTCGAACTCGCGCTCGAAGAACTCGAAGCCGGCCTTGGTGGCCGCGACGACGTTGTGGGCGTCGAGGTGCTCCACCAGCGAGCGGCGGCAGTACACGCCCAGCGGGACCGTGCGCCCGTCGGAGGAGACCAGGGAGTCCTCCGAGCCCTCGTACGGGCCGGCGATGATCGCGGTGACGTAGCTGGCCAGGCGGGGGGTGGGCTCGAAGCGCCACCGCCTGCCGCCCTCGACGTCCTCGGTGGCGGCCACCGGGGCGCCGGAGATCACGCGCCAGTGCGCCGGGGCGGTGACCGTGAAGGTGAACGCCGCCTTCAGGTCGGGCTGCTCGAAGACCGCGAACACGCGCCGGGAGTCGGCGACCTCGAACTGCGTGTAGAGGTACACCTCGTCGTCGACGGGGTCCACGAAGCGGTGCAGGCCCTCGCCGGTGTTCATGTAGCGGCAGTCGGCCACCACGCGCAGCTCGTTGTCGGCGGCCAGGCCGTCGAGCTGCACGCGCACGCCGTCGCTGACCGCCGCCGGGTCCAGGGCGCGGCCGTTGAGGGTGACCTCGTGCACCGCGGCGCTGATGAGGTCGATGAAGGTCGAGGAGCCCTCGCGCGCGCCGAAGCGGGCCGTGGTGACCGAGCGGAACACCTCCGGCCCCGTCGTCAGGTCCAGCTGCACGTCGTAGGAGTCGACCTGCACGAGCTCCGCGCGGGCGCGGGCCTCCTCGCGCGTCAGGTTCTCGCCGGGCACGTCCACGTCCTTCCGGTCCACCGGTGCGCTGGGAGGCCGTCCCTCGTCCAGCAACCGGTCACTCTGCCACGAGGTCCCGACGCCGCGGCGGCGCACCGGCCCGCCCGCACCGCCGTGGCCGCCCCCCGGCGGCGGGGGCAGGATGGCGCCATGACCACCACCACCCCCGCCCGCGCCGACTTCTGGTTCGACCCGCTGTGCCCCTGGGCCTGGATGACCTCCCGCTGGATGCTGGAGGTCGAGCGGGTGCGCGACGTCAGCGTGCGCTGGCACGTGATGAGCCTGTCGGTGCTCAACGAGGGCCGGGACCTGCCGCAGGAGTACCGCGACCTCATGGACCGCGGCTGGGGCCCGGTGCGCGTGGTCACCGCCGCCCGCGAGCTGCACGGCGAGGACGTCGTGCTGCCGCTGTACACGGCGATGGGCACCCGCATCCACCCCGGCGGGAACAAGGACTTCGACGAGGTCGTCGCGCAGGCGCTGGAGGAGGTCGGCCTGCCCGCGGACCTGGCGCGCGCCGCGCGCACCGACACCTACGACGCGCAGCTGCGCGCCTCGCACGCCGAGGGCATCTCCCGCGTCGGCGAGGACGTGGGCACCCCCGTCGTGGCCTTCGGCGACGTCGCCTTCTTCGGGCCCGTGGTCACCCCCACCCCCCGGGGTCAGCAGGCCGGCGAGCTGTGGGACGGCTGCCTGCTCGTCGCCGGCGTGCCCGGCTTCTTCGAGCTCAAGCGCACCCGCACGCAGGGCCCCGTCTTCGACTGACCCGCCCGCCCCGCCGGGTCCGGCCCCCGCGCCGGGACCCGGCGGGGCGGGCGGGTCAGTCGAAGACGGGGCCCTGCGTGCGGG
>NZ_JAAALM010000395.1 GCF_009906395.1 Kineococcus indalonis | reverse complement strand
GCCCGGGACCGCGGTCCCGGTCGCCGCCGTCCCGGTTGCCGCCGTCCCGGTCGCCGCGGTCCCGGTCGCCGCGGTCCCGGGCCAGGCGCACCGTGACCGTGGTGCCCGGCGGGGTGTGGCTGCGGGCGTTGGCCAGCAGGTTCACCAGCACCTGGTGCAGCCGGGCGGCGTCACCGGTGACCTCCACCGCCTCCTCCGGCAGCTCCAGGCGCCAGGTGTGCTCCGGCCCGGCCGCCCGCGCGTCGCTGACGGCGTCCAGCACGGTCATCGTCAGGTCCACCCGCTCGCGCTCCAGCGGCCGGCCGGAGTCCAGGCGCGCCAGCAGCAGCAGGTCCTCCACCAGCCCCGTCATGCGCACCGCCTCCGACTCCACCCGGCGCAGCGCGTGGGCCACGTCGGCGGGCACCGGCTCGCGGCTGCGCCGGGCCAGCTCGGAGTAGCCGCGGATCGCGGCCAGCGGGGTGCGCAGCTCGTGGCTGGCGTCGGCGACGAACTGCCGCACGCGCTGCTCGGAGGCGTGCCGGGCGCTCAGCGCCGAGCCGACGTGCTCCAGCAGCCGGTTCAGCGCCGAGCCGACCCGGCCCACCTCGGTGCGCTCGTCGGTGTCGCGCTCGGGCACCCGGTGCTCCAGGGCCACCTCGCCGCGGTCCAGCTCCAGCTCCGAGACGCGGGTGGCGGTGGCGGCCACCCGCCGCAGCGGCGCCAGGTCCCGGCGCACCAGCACGGTGCCGGTGGCGGCGGCCGCCGCCACGCCCAGCAGGACCACGGCGGCCTCGACGCCCAGCACCCCCAGCAGGGTCGTCTCCACCCCCGCCAGCGGCACGCCGGTGACCTGCACGGCGTCCCCGCCGGGCAGGGTGGCCGCCACCACGCGGTAGGTGCCCAGCCCCGGCAGCTCGACGGTGGTGGGGTCGCCCAGCCCCACCGGGCGCAGCGCCTCGGCCTGCGCGCCCGTCAGCGCCACGGCGCACTCCTGCGCGCCGGTGGCGCTGGTGTCGATGACCCCCGACTGCGCGCCGACCAGCTCGCCGCCGGAGAAGCGCGCACCCAGCGTGCCGTCCACCTGCCCGGGCCCCACGAACGCCGGGCGCGTGCCCGACGGGCACGCGGTCGCGTCCTGCTGGCGCGGGCGGGGACCGCCGGGGCCGCCGAACTCCGCGCGCTGGGCGCGCTGCACGGACTCGCGCAGCTGCGCGTCGACCTGCTCCGTCAGCTCCCGGCGCAGCGCGTACGCGGTGACCAGGCCGGTCACCAGGCCCACCGCGACCAGCAGCGAGGTCAGGGTCAGGATCAGCCGGCTGCGCAGGGACTGCGGGCGGTGCAGCGGGTTCCTCACCGCCCCACCGTGGCCGACGCCGCGCCGGGCGTCGCGCCCGGCGCCGGGCGGCGCATCAGGCGGCGGGCTCGGCCGGGGCGGGCTTGAGCACGTACCCGGCGCCGCGCACGGTGTGGATCATCGGCGCGCGCCCGGCGTCGATCTTGCGGCGCAGGTAGGAGACGTACAGCTCCACGATGTTCGCCTGGCCGCCGAAGTCGTAGTTCCACACCCGGTCCAGGATCTGCGCCTTGGACAGCACCCGGCGCGGGTTGCGCATCAGGTAGCGCAGCAGCTCGAACTCCGTGGCGGTCAGCTTGACCTCCTCGCCGCCGCGGAACACCTCGTGGCTGTCCTCGTCCAGGACGAGGTCGCCGACGCTGAGCACGGGCTCCTGCTTGGCGGCGGCCAGGCCGGAGCGGCGCACCAGGCTGCGCAGGCGCGCCACGACCTCCTCCAGGCTGAACGGCTTGGTGACGTAGTCGTCGCCGCCGGCGGTCAGGCCCGCCACGCGGTCCTCCACGGCGTCCTTGGCCGTCAGGAACAGCACCGGCACCTCGGTGGAGTCCGCGCGCAGCCGGCGCAGCACCTCCAGGCCGTCGATGTCGGGCAGCATGATGTCCAGCACGACCGCGTCGGGGCGGAACGAGCGCGCCGTGCGCACCGCCTCCAGCCCGTCGGCCGCCGTGCGCACCTCCCAGCCCTCGTAGCGCAGCGCCATGCTGAGCAGCTCCGACAGGGTCGACTCGTCGTCGACGACGAGCACGCGCAGGGCGCTGCCGTCGGGACGCTGCAGGTCGGCGCGGGTGGTGGTCGCGGTCATGGCCCCATCGTCGGTGCCGCACCTGCGACCGTGCGGGGCGAACCCTGGGAAAGACCTGTGCACCGTCACCCGGACGGCTCAACGCCGGCACCTCGTCGGCGCCGGTGGGGCGCCGCGCGGGCCCACCGGTGCCCCACCGCGCACCCACCGCGCACCCACCGCGCACCCACCGCGCACCCACCGCGCACCCACCGCGCACCCACCGCGCCAGCGCGCGGGGCTACCGTGCGGGCCGTGGCCGACCTGTTCTCCGCCGACCCCGCGAGCGACCCCGCCGGCGGCGCGCTCCCGGGCGCGGCGGTCCTGGCCGGTGCGCCGCTGGCGGTGCGGATGCGCCCTCGCGGCGTCGACGAGGTCGTCGGCCAGCAGCACCTGCTCGGGCCCGGCTCGCCGCTGCGCCGCCTGGCCACCGAGGGCGACCTGGGTCGCGCCGGGCCGGCCTCGGTGGTGCTGTGGGGCCCGCCCGGCACCGGCAAGACGACGCTGGCGCACGTCATCGCCCGCTCCGGCGGGCGCCGCTTCGCGGAGCTGTCCGCCGTCACCGCCGGGGTGAAGGACGTGCGCCGCGTGATGGACGAGGCGCGCGAGCACCGCGACCTGCACGGCCGGCAGACCGTGCTGTTCCTCGACGAGATCCACCGCTTCACCAAGGCGCAGCAGGACGCGCTGCTGCCGGGGGTGGAGAACCGCTGGGTGGTGCTCGTGGCCGCCACGACGGAGAACCCCAGCTTCTCCGTCGTCACGCCGCTGCTCTCGCGCTCGCTGCTGCTGACCCTGCGCCCGCTGGCGGCCGAGGACGTGCGCGCCCTGCTGGGCGCGGCGGTGGCCGACCCGCGCGGCCTGGCCGGCGAGGTGGAGCTGAGCGCGGAGGCGCTGGAGCACCTCGTGCGCCTCGCCGACGGCGACGCGCGCCGCGCGCTGACCGCGCTGGAGGCCGCCGCCGGCGCGGCGTTCGACACCCCCGCCGCGCCCGGCGGGCACCCGGTGGTGACGCTGGAGCACGCCGAGCGGGCCCTGGACCGCGCCGCGGTGCGCTACGACCGCGCCGGGGACCAGCACTACGACGTGGCCAGCGCCTTCATCAAGTCCATGCGCGGCTCGGACGTCGACGCCGCCCTGCACTACCTGGCGCGCATGGTCGAGGCGGGGGAGGACCCGCGCTTCATCGCCCGCCGCGTGGTCATCGCCGCCTCCGAGGACGTGGGCATGGCCGACCCCTCGGCGCTGCAGACCGCGGTGGCCGCCCTGCACGCCGTGGCGCAGATCGGCATGCCCGAGGCGCGCATCGTGCTCGCCCAGGCGGTGGTGCACGTGGCCACCGCACCGAAGTCCAACGCCGCCTACCTCGGCGTCAACGCCGCGATCGCGGACGTGCGCGCCGGCCTGGGCGGGCCGGTGCCCGCCCACCTGCGCGACGCGCACTACTCCGGCGCCCAGCGCCTCGGGCACGGCAAGGGGTACGTGTACACGCACGACACCCCCGCGGGCGTGGCCGCGCAGCAGTACGCGCCCGACGAGCTGGTCGGCAAGGACTACTACGTGCCCACCGACCGCGGCTTCGAGGCGCAGCTGCGCGAGCGGCTGGCCCGCCTGCGCCGCATCGTGCGCGGCCGCTGAACCCGCGCCCGCCGCCGCGACGGCCCCGCGCTCGTCCCGCC
>NZ_JAAALM010000394.1 GCF_009906395.1 Kineococcus indalonis | reverse complement strand
CCCCCGCCCTGACCGCCACGCTGTCCGCCGCGTGCCTGGTGGCCCTGACCGCCTGCTCCAGCGGCGGCGACGCCGCCGCCCCGGCCGCGTCGCAGAGCCCCGGCAGCCCGGCCTCGCGGACCTCCGCGCCGGCCACCGAGGTCGCCGCCAGCCAGCCGCGCCTGGCCCTGACCCACGACGGCGGCGTGCAGGTCCTGGACGCGAACTCCCTGGAGGTCCTGGCCGACCTGCCCTTCGAGGGCTTCGCCCGGGTGAACCCCGCCGGCGACGGCAGGCACGTGTTCGTCACGGCCGCCGGCGGCTGGCACGTCGTCGACGCCGGCGCCTGGGAGGAACCGCACGGCGACCACGCGCACTTCTACACCACCACCCCGCGCGACACCGGCATCGTCTTCCAGGCCGAGGAGGCCGGCCACGTCGTCAACCACGCCGGCCGCACCGTCCTGTTCGACGACGGCACCGGGCGCGTCGTCTCCTTCGACAGCGACGAGGTGGCGGACCCCGACCGCGAGACCCGCGAGATGACCACCCCCTCGGCGCACCACGGCGTCGCCGTCGAACTCAGCGACGGCTCCACGGTCGTCACCGAGGGCGATGAGGAGTCCCGCGACGGGATCCGCCTGCTGGACCCCTCGGGCACCGAGGTGGCCGCCTCCACCGAGTGCCCGAACGTGCACGGCGAGACCGTCGCCGCCGACGAGGTCGTCGTGGTCGGCTGCACCGACGGCGTGCTCGTGGTGAAGGACGGGCGGATCACCAAGATCGACAGCCCCGACGAGTACGGCCGCATCGGCAACCAGTGGGGCCTGGACGACTCCCCGATCGTCGTGGGTGACTACCGCGCCGAGCAGGACAGCCCCACCGACGCCGTCGGCAGGATCTCGCTCATCGACACCACCACCGGCCAGCTGCGCCTGGTGCAGCTGCCCGCCTCGTACTGGTACCGCTCCATCGGGCGCGGGGAGAACGGCGAGGCCGTGGTGCTGGGCACCGACGGCGCCCTGCACGTGGTCGACACCGCCACCGCCGCGGTGACGCGCTCGGTCCCGGTCATCGCCCCCTGGCAGGTGGCCGAGGACTGGCAGACCCCGCAGCCGCAGGTCTTCACCATGGACGGCTCGGCGTACGTCTCCGACCCGGCCACGAACTCCGTGCACGCCGTGGACATCGCCACCGGCGAGGTCTGGCGCAGCGCCGAGCTGACCGTGCAGCCCAACGAGCTCACGGGCGTCACCGCCTCGGTCGACGCGCACGAGCACGAGGACGAGCACGAGGACGAGCACGAGGACGAGCACGAGGACGAGCACGAGGGGACGAACGGCTGATGCACGCCCCCTCGCGCCTGCTCACCGCCGCGACGGCGCTGCTGGCGACCGCCGCCTGCGCCAGCACCGGCGCGGCCGGCGACGGCGGGGCCGGCGGGGCCGGCGGGGGCCTGCGGGTGACTGCTTCGTCGTACCCGCTGCACTACGTCGCCGAACGCGTCACCGCCGGGCGGGGCGCGGTGGACAACCTCGTGCCGCCCGGGGCGGACAGCCACGACCTGGAGCTGTCCGCCCAGCAGGTCGGCGAACTCGGCGAGGCCGACCTCGTGGTGCACCTGTCCGGTCTGCAGCCGGCCGTCGACGAGGCCCTGGAGGTGCAGGCGCCGGCCCACCTGGTGGACGCCGCCCCGCTGGCCGACCTGCACGGCGACCCGCACTTCTGGCTGGACCCGACCCGCGTGGCCCGGCTGGCCGAGCAGGTGGCCGAGGCCGCCTCCGAGGTGGACGCCGCCGGCGCGCAGCAGTACGCCGCCAACGCCGAGCAGCTCGGCCAGGAACTGGCCGAGCTGGACCGGGAGTACGCCACCGCCCTGGCTCCCTGCGCCGGCGCCGGCGCCACGCTGGTCACCGCGCACGAGGCCTTCGGGTACCTGGCGCAGCGCTACGGCCTGCAGCAGCTGGGCATCAAGGGCATCGACCCGCACGTGGACCCCTCCCCCGCGCGCCTGCGCGAGGTCGTGGACACCGTGCGCGGGCGCGACGTGCGCACCGTGTTCTTCGAAGCGGCCACCAGCCCGGCCGTGGCCGAGACCCTCGCGCAGGACACGGGGGTGCAGACCTCGGTGCTGCACCCCCTCGAGCGCGTCACGCAGGAGCAGGACTACCCCGGGCTGATGCGGGAGAACCTCGCGGCGCTCACCGGGGGCCTGAACTGCGGCGCGTGAACCACCTCGCGTGAACCACCTCGCGTGAACCACCTCGCGTGAACCACCACTGGGTGCACCCCGCCGGCCGGGGACGCCTGCCCCACCGCGGGGACGTCCCCGGCCGGCCCCGCGAGCGCGCGCCGTCGACCAGCGCCCGCCAGGGATCACGAGGAGGCGCAGCAGTCGTCACCGCACGCGCAGGCGCTCGCGCCGGTCCCGGGGTCGTCGGCCGGCGCCAGGGCGGCAGCCGGGGAGCAGCAGTCCTCCCCGCGCCACGCCTGGACCCCTTCGCGCAGCGCCACGACGGCGATGACCAGCGCCGCGACGGGGTCGGCCCAGGACCAGCCCAGGGTCGCGTTGAGGACCAGCCCGACCAGCAGCACCGCCGACAGGTACGTGCACAGCAGCGTCTGCCGGGAATCGGCCACCGCGGTCGCCGACCCCAGCTCGCGGCCGGCGCGGCGCTGCGCCGTCGACAGCGCGGGCATGACCACCAGGCTCAGCGCCGCCAGCACGATCCCGACCGGCGAGCTGTCGGCCCGCCCGTCACTGGACAGGGCCCGCACCGAGTCGAGGACGACGTAGGCGGCCAGGGCGAGGAAGGACAGGGCGATGACCCGCAGGGCCCGGTGCTCGCGCGCCTGGCGGAGCTCCGCGTCACGAGCGGAGAACTGCCACGCCACCGCGGCGGCGGAGGACACCTCGATGACGGAGTCCAGCCCGAAACCGATCAGGGCGGTGGACGAGGCGGCCGCGCCGGCGCCCAGGGCCACCACCGCCTCGACGACGTTGTAGGTGATCGTCGCGACCACGAACCAGCGGACGCGCCGCGCCAGCACCGCTCGTCGGGACTCGCGCTCGCGGTCCTGCCGCGGACCGGCCGCGGCGGGGTTCGAGGCGAGGGGAACGACCGTCGCGCGAGGAGCGGGGTGCGAGGAGGGCATCAGCAGCACCCCTCGCCGCCCGCGGCCGGGCAGTGCGCGGGGTCGATGGCGAGCACGACGCTCAGCAGGTCGCCCAGCGCGTGGTGCAGGCGGGCGTCGGCCAGCTCGTAGCGCACGCGCCGGCCCTCGGGGACCGCCACCACGAGCCCGCACCCGCGCAGGCACGCCAGGTGGTTGGAGACGAGCTGGCGCGAGACGCCCAGCAGTTCCGCCAGGTGCGCCGGGTAGGACGGGGCCTCCCGCAGGGCCAGCAGCAGCCGGCAGCGCGTGGCGTCGGACAAGGCGTAGCCGAAGCGAGCGAGCACGTCGGCACGGGTCACCGTCTCCACGACCCCGAACAGTACAGGCTCCCCTGAATACAGGGAATCCTGTCGCACCTGCTCGCCGGGGTCCGTCGCTCACCCCGGACCGCTCACCGCGCCGGTGCCGACCGGGGGGGCGGCGTCGAGGGGCGGAGCGCCGGCCGGCTCACGGGGGTGCTCGCGCCGCACCGCCCGGCCCGCGCCGCGCGGGGACCCGGTACCGGACCAGGCGGGCGGAGTTGACCGCGACGAACACCGAGGAGGCGTTGAGGACCCCGTCGACGGCCAGCGGCAGCGGGGTCTCGGGGGCACTCGAACCTCCTGTTGAGAATGTTTCTCGACTAGGCTCGACCGCAGCAGCCCCGCC
>NZ_JAAALM010000393.1 GCF_009906395.1 Kineococcus indalonis | reverse complement strand
GCCCGGTGACGGCCGCGGACGCGGCGGTGCCGGGCGCGGACCCGCAGGAGCTGGGCCGCCCGCGCGGTGCGGTCGCCCAGCACCGCGCGCGGCGCCTGGCGGAACGGCTGCGGCCGGGCGCGGCCGCTCCTGCGCCCCGGCACGCCGACGTGGTCGTGCTGGTGGACCACCACGCCGCCGACGCGGTGGCCGCGGACGGCCTGGTGGCCGAGGGCGTGCCGCACCTGTCGGTGGTGCTGCGCGACACCGACGCGCTCGTGGGGCCGCTGGTGCTGCCGGGCACGACGCCGTGCCTGCGGTGCCTGGACCTGCACCGCACCGACGCCGACCCCGGCTGGCCCGGGGTGCTCGACCGCTTCAGCCGCGGGGGTGCGGCGGGCGTGGAGGAGGCGGCGACGGCGTCCGCGGTGGCCGGGCTCGCCGCGCTGCAGGTGCTGACGCACCTGGACGGCGGGCGGCCGGCCGCGCTCGGCGCGACGCTGGAGCTGCTGCTGCCCGAGGCGCTGGTGCAGCAGCGGCGCTGGTCCGCGCACCCGCAGTGCGGGTGCCTGGACCTGCCGGTCGACGCCGGCTGACGCACCGGCTCGGGCGCGTCCCGCGGTGGACCCGCCCGCCGCTGGGGCGGGCGGGTCCACCGCGGTGGTGGCCCGCCTCAGGCGGGGACCACCGGGCCGCCGACGGAGACGGCCGCCGCGAGGGCGGCGTCGGCGCGCTCGGCCAGGCGCTCGGCCCGGCGCGCGGCGACCTCCGCGCGCCGGCGGGCCCGCAGGGCGCGCACGACGCGGGCGCGCTCGGCGCTGCGGTGCGCCTCGGCCAGGCGTTCTCGGTACAGGGCTTCCTCGACGTACGACACTTCGTCCCTCCGGGGGATCGCGGTTGCTCGTGCGGTGCTGGTGGGGGCGGTGCCGCCCCGGGTGGTGCTCGCGGTGGTGCCGGTGGTGCTCACGCGGCGACGGGGTGCTTGCGCGGACGGCCGCGGGGGCGCTTGCGGGGCACGACGACCCCGGCCAGGACGAGCTGGCCGCCCCACACGCCCCACGGCTCACCGCGCTCCAGAGCGCCTGCGAGGCAAGCGCTCTGCAGCGGGCAGTCGCTGCACAGCGACTTGGCCAGCTCCACGTCGTCCGGCGACTCGGCGAACCAGAGCTCGGAGTCGTAGCGGCGGCAGGGCAGGGGGTCGGTCGCGGGGCGGCGCTGCACGCCGCTCACCTCCTCGTCTCGAGCGGGCTGCGTCACGTGCTGCTGGTCGCGCCGGGCGTGCCGGCGGCGGAGCTGGTCGTCCTGACGGGTCGCGGTGGTGCGCACGGTCATCTCTCTGGGTTCTCTGCGAGGCGGTGGTACTGCCGGTGAGGAGAGCCCGCAGACGCAGAAAGGCCGCGGACCCGAGGTGTCGGGTTCCGCGGCCAGGAGAGCGCCGGTCTGCTTAGACCGGTGGACTCGTGGGCGTGGTCCCCGAGGACGGGACGGTGGTGCGAGGGGTGGAGCCGGCGGTGGTGCGCTCGCCGCCGCGGACGAGGTGGGCGTCCACGGCGCCGCGCAGGCGCGCGGCGACGGCGTCCAGGCGCACTCCACCCCTGGTCACGACCGGGGTGGAGGCGTGGCTGCGCTGCCAGGTGAGCGCGGAGCGGCGCAGGGCAGCGGGCGTCGCGTCGAACGCGGTGCGCATGTCGACGTTCGCGTACGTGGTGGTGTCCATCGCTGCTGCCCTCCCCTCCGCCGCCGGCGGTCGGCGCGGTGTCCCGCGCGCTGTCGTGATCCGACTGTAGGGGCACCCCCGCGGGCGCCACAACGCTTTTTTCCGCCCAGGGCGGAACGAGTTTCCCGTGACGTCTCAACCAGACCCGGAACCGTTGCGGTGCAACGGTTCCGGGTGCTCACTCCGCGGTCAGGACCGCCAGGACGTCCTCGCCGTACTTCTCCAGCTTCGCCGGGCCCACGCCGGGGATGCGGGCCAGCTCGCCGGTGTCCTGCGGCATGGCCTCGGCGATGGCGGTGAGCGTGGCGTCGGTGAACACCACGTACGCCGGCACCGACGCCGCCCGGCTGGTGCCGGCGCGCCACTCGCGCAGCCGCTCGTACACCGCCTCGTCGTAGCTGGACGGGCAGTCCGCGCAGCGGCCCAGCTTGCGCTCCACCGCCCCCGTCAGCGACGTCCCGCACACCCGGCACAGCACCGGGCCCGAGCGCCGCGCCGAGCGCTGCGCGGAGGTGCGCCCGCGCGCGCCGGGCCCGCCGGCGCTGTCCGGGCGCAGGTTGTCCAGGAACCGGGAGGGCTTGCGGGTGGCGCGGCCGCCGGGGGTGCGCGAGTTCGCCCAGGAGACGTGCACGGCCTCGCGGGCGCGGGTGACGCCCACGTACAGCAGCCGGCGCTCCTCCTCCACCTCGTCGGGGGTCTCCGCGAAGGAGATGGGCAGCAGCCCCTCGCTGACGCCCACGAGGTGCACGACGTCCCACTCCAGGCCCTTGGCGGCGTGGAAGGAGGCCAGGGTCACGCCGTCGACGGTGGGGGCGTGCTGGGCGGAGGCGCGCTCGGTGAGCTCCTCCACCAGGTCCGCCAGCTGCGCGCCGGGACGGGTGGCGGCCAGCTCGTCGGCCAGCACCACCAGCGCCTGCAGCGACTCCCAGCGCTCGCGCACCGCCCCGCCCGGGCTCGGCGGGCGCTCGGCCCACCCGGCGGAGGTGAGCACCGCGCGCGCCTCGGCGCCCAGGTCGTGCCCGGGCAGCGCCGCGCGCACCGCCCCGCGCAGCAGCACGACCGCGTCGCGGACCTCCTTGCGCGAGAAGAAGCGCTCCCCGCCGCGCACCACGTACCCCACGCCGGCGTCGGCCAGCGCCGACTCCAGCGCCTGGGACTGCCCGTTGGTGCGGAAGAGCACCGCGACGTCCTTGGCGCTGCGCCCGGCGCGCACCTCGGCCGCGATGCGCTCGGCCACGCCCGCGGCCTCGGCGACGTCGTCGTCGTAGGCGGTGAAGGTGGGCGCCGGGCCCGAGGGGCGCTGGGCGATGAGCTCCAGGCGGGCGCGGGCGTGGCGGCCGGAGGCCATCGACAGCACCGAGTTGGCCAGCGCCACGACCTCGGGGGTGGAGCGGTAGTCGCGCACCAGGCGCACCACGGTGGCGCCGGGGTGGCGGCGCGGGAAGTCCAGCAGGTGCTCGGGGGTGGCGCCGGCGAAGGAGTAGATCGTCTGGCTGGCGTCGCCGACGACGCACAGGTCCTCGCGCTCGCCCAGCCACAGGTCCAGCAGGCGCTGCTGCAGCGGGGAGACGTCCTGGTACTCGTCGACGACGAAGTGGCGGTACTGCTGGCGCACGGTGGCGGCCACCTCGGGGCGCTCGTCGAGGATGCCGGCCGTCAGCAGCAGCACGTCCTCGAAGTCGATGACGGCGCGGTCGGTCTTGACCTCCTCGTAGGTGCGCACCACCCGCGCCACCGTCGGCAGGTCCAGCCCGCCCGGCTCGCCGCGCCCGGCGCGGGTGGCCGCGGCGACGTAGTCGTCGGGGTCCACGAGCATGACCTTGGTCCACTCCACCTCGGCGGCGAGGTCGCGCACCCGCGCGCGGTCCGAGGGCAGCCGCAGCCGGTTGCACGCGTCGGCGACCAGGGGCGCCTTGTGCTCGGCGAGGTTGGGCAGGGTGCCGCCGATCGCCTGCGGCCAGAAGAACTGCAGCTGGCGCAGCGCCGCCGCGTGGAAGGTGCGCGCCTGCACGCCCGCCACCCCCAGCTCGCGCAGCCGGGTGCGCATCTCCCCCGCCGCGCGCGCCGTGAAGGTCACCGCCAGCACCCGGTTGGGCACGTAGGCGCCCGAGTG
>NZ_JAAALM010000392.1 GCF_009906395.1 Kineococcus indalonis | reverse complement strand
GGGCCGGTGCACCGACCCCCCGCCCGCCCCGAGTCCTGGCACCTGGCGCTCATGCTCACGCTGACGTTCTCCACCGGCGTCGTCGACGCCGTCGGCTACCTGGGCCTGGACCGCGTCTTCACGGCCAACATGACCGGCAACGTCGTGATCCTCGGCATGGCGCTCACCGGCGCGGAGGACCTGCCGGTCGTGGGCCCGGCGCTGGCGCTGCTGACGTTCCTGGCCGGCGCCGCGGTCGTCGGCCGGGCGCTGCGCCGGGCGGGCAAGGGCTGGACGACCGCCTCCACGGTGGTCCTCGCGCTCGTGGGCGCCGGCCTGGCCGCGATGGCGGGCCTCGTCGCCACCCTCGGCGGCGCCGTGCCGGTCGAGGCGGGCACCACGCCCCCGGCGAGCGCGCTGGTGGTCACGGCGCTGCTGGGCCTGCTCATGGGCGCCCAGGCCGCCGCGGCGCGCCGCCTGGCCGTCAAGGACGTCACCACGGTGGTGGTGACCTCCACGCTGACGGGCCTGGCCGCCGACTCCCGGCTGGCCGGCGGCACGGGCGAGGGCTGGCGCCGCCGCCTGGGCGCGGTGCTGCTCATCCTCGCCGGCGCCGCGGCCGGCGCGGCGCTGCTGCGCTGGCACCTCGGCGCGGGCCTGGCGGTGGCGGCGGTGATCACCCTGGTCGCCGCGCTCCTGGGCCACCTGCGCGCCCACGCCCGCCGCCACGAGGCCGCCCGGGCCCGCGAGGGCTCCCCGGCCTGATCGGGCGCGGGGCTGCCGGGGGCGGGCGAGGGCTGGCAGGGTGGCGCCCGCGGGTGGACCATCGACACCCGCACGACACGCACGCCACCGGCACGGAAGAGGGACCATGACGAACCCGCGCGCGGGCCAGCACGCCGAAGCCTCCGACCTCATCGACGTCGCGCACGTCGTGACGGCCTACTACGCGGTCGCCCCGGACCCCTCCGACGTCGGCCAGCGCGTCTCCTTCGGCACCTCCGGGCACCGCGGCTCCAGCCTGGACGCCGCCTTCAACGAGCAGCACATCCTCGCCACCACCCAGGCGATCGTGGACTACCGCCGCGAGCAGGGCTACGACGGCCCGCTCTTCCTCGGCCGCGACACCCACGCCCTCTCCGAGCCGGCGTGGACCTCCGCGCTGGAGGTGCTGGCCGCCAACGACGTCACCGTCCTCGTCGACGACCGCGACTCCTGGACCCCCACGCCGGCGGTCTCGCACGCGATCCTGCGCGCGAACCGCGACGGCGCGCGGGTGCGCACCACCGGCCCCGGCCTGGCCGACGGCATCGTCGTCACCCCCTCGCACAACCCCCCGCGCGACGGCGGCTTCAAGTACAACCCGCCCAACGGCGGCCCGGCCGACACCGACGCCACCGGCTGGATCGCCAAGAGGGCCAACGCCTACCTCGAGGCCGGCCTGGACGGCGTGCGGCGCGTGCCGTTCGCGAGGGCGCGCGCCGCGGCGCAGGGCTACGACTTCCTGGGCACCTACGTCGACGACCTGCCCCACGTGCTCGACGTCGACGCGATCCGCTCCGCCGGGGTGCGCATCGGCGCGGACCCGCTGGGCGGGGCGAGCGTGGAGTACTGGGCGGCCATCGCCGAGCGGCACCGCCTGGACCTCACGGTCGTCAACCCGCTGGTGGACCCCACCTGGCGGTTCATGACGCTGGACTGGGACGGCAAGATCCGCATGGACTGCTCCTCCCCGTCGGCGATGCACTCCCTCATCGACCGCCGCTCGGAGTTCCAGGTCGCCACCGGAAACGACGCCGACTCCGACCGGCACGGCATCGTCACCCCCGACGCGGGGCTGATGAACCCCAACCACTACCTCGCGGTGGCGATCCAGTACCTGTTCTCCACCCGCGACGGCTGGCCGGCCGGCGCCGCGATCGGCAAGACGCTGGTGTCCAGCTCGATGATCGACCGCGTCGCGCAGGACCTGGGCCGCACGCTGCTGGAGGTGCCCGTCGGGTTCAAGTGGTTCGTGCCGGGCCTGCTGGACGCCTCCGTCGGCTTCGGCGGCGAGGAGAGCGCCGGCGCCTCGTTCCTGCGCCGCGACGGCTCGGTGTGGAGCACCGACAAGGACGGGATCCTGCTGGCGCTGCTGGCCTCGGAGATCATCGCCACCACCGGCCGCACGCCCAGCGAGCACTACGGCGACCTGATCGCCAAGCACGGCCAGCCGCAGTACGAGCGCAGCGACGCCGCCGCCACCCGCGAGCAGAAGGCGACGCTGTCGAAGCTGTCCGCCGAGCAGGTCACCGCCCAGGAGTTCGCCGGCGAGCGCATCGTCGCCAAGCTCACCGAGGCGCCCGGCAACGGCGCGAAGATCGGCGGGCTGAAGGTCGTCACGGAGAACGCGTGGTTCGCCGCGCGCCCCTCCGGCACCGAGGACGTGTACAAGATCTACGCGGAGTCCTTCAAGGGCGCCGACCACCTGCGCCAGGTGAAGTCCGAGGCGCAGGAGCTGGTCGACGGGGTCCTGTCGGGTTCCTGACGCGGGTGGTGGGGCGAGGGTGACCAGGGTCGACCAGTGGGTCTGGGCGGTGCGGCTGTACAAGACCCGTTCGGTGGCCGCCAGCGCCGTCAAGGCGGGGCACGTGCGCGTGAACGGCGAGCGCGCCAAACCCGCCACGAAGGTGGTGCCCGGCGACGAGGTGCGCGTGCGCGCCGAGGGCTACGAGCGGGTCTTCGAGGTGGTGCAGCCGCTGAGCAAGCGGGTGGGTGCGCCGGTCGCCGCGCAGGCGTACGTCGACAACTCCCCTCCCCCGCCCCCGAAGGACGAGTTCTTCGGGGCGTTCGGCGACCGCGACCGCGGCGCCGGGCGCCCCACCAAGCGCGACCGGCGCGAGATGGAGCGGCTGCGCGGGGCCCGGCAGGACTGACCCGGCGGGCCCCGCGGGGGGTCAGTCCGTGAAGTCCGTGCTGCGGCTGAGCTCCTCCCAGGCCTCCACCTCCGCGCGCCGCCCGTCCAGGACCCCGCGGAAGGCGTCCACCGCGTCGCTGCCCAGGAACAGCAGGCCGGGCGGCTCGGGCGAGCGCACCGCGGCGAGGATCGCCTGCGCGGCCTTCGCCGGGTCGCCCGGCTGGGTGCCGTGCACGGTGTCGTTCTCCTTGCGCCGCTTGCCGGCGGTCCCGGCGTAGTCGGCGATCGCCTCGGCGGACTGCGTCAGCGAGCGGCCGGCGAAGTCGGTGCGGAAACCCCCGGGCGCCACGATCGTCACGCTGATCCCCAGCGGCGCCAGCTCCTGGCGCATCGAGGTGGACAGCGCCTCCAGCGCGGCCTTGACGGCGGCGTAGTAGCCGGAGCCGGGCGGGCACACGTGCGCGCCGATGGAGGACAGGTTCACCACCGCGCCCGAGCGCCGCGCGCGCATCCCCGGCAGCACCCCCTTCACCAGGGCGACCGCGCCGAAGACGTGGGTGTCGAACAGCCGCCGCACGTCGGCGTCGTCGCCCTCCTCGACGGCGGCGCGGTAGCCGTAGCCGGCGTTGTTGACGAGCACGTCGACGCCGCCGAAGCGCTCCTCGGCGCGGCGCACCGCCTCGGTCACCTGCGCGCCGTCGGTGACGTCCAGGGCCAGGGCCAGGGCCGTGCCCGGGTGCTGCTGCTCCAGGTCGCGCACCCGCTCCACGTCGCGGGCGGTGACGACGGCGTTCTCGCCGGCGGCCAGGACCGCCTCGGCGAGCGAGCGGCCGAGGCCGGTGGAGCAGCCGGTGATGAACCAGGTGGGCACGGGGTGTCCTCTCGTCGCGGTGGTGCCGGGGCCGCCGGCCCCGCTCCAGTCTGGCCCGGCGCCCC
>NZ_JAAALM010000391.1 GCF_009906395.1 Kineococcus indalonis | reverse complement strand
TGCCAGGGTCGGGGCGTGAGCGCAGTCGTGGACGCCGTCGTGGTGGGGGCCGGGCCCAACGGGCTGGCCGCCGCCGTCGTGCTGGCCCGGGCCGGGCTGCGCGTGGAGGTGCTCGAGCGCAACACCACCGTGGGCGGGGGGGCGCGCACCGCCGAGCTGACCCTGCCCGGCTTCCACCACGACCTCGGCTCCGCCGTGCACCCCATGGCGCTGGCCTCGCCGTTCTTCCGCGCCTTCGACCTGCCCGCCCACGGCGTGGAGCTGCTGCAGCCCGAGGTGCAGTACGCCCAGCCCCTCGCCGGAGGCCGCGCCGCCCTGGCGCTGCGCGACCTGGACGCCACCGCCGAGGGCCTGGGCCCCGACGGGCCCGCCTGGCGAGCCCTGCTCGGCCCGCTGGTGCGCCGCTGGCGCGAGGTCGTCGCCCTGGCCCTGGGGGACCTGCGCAGCGCGCCGGCGACCCCGGCCGCGCTGGCCGCGGCGCTGCGCCTGGGCACCTCCGTGCTGGAGCAGGGCGGGCCCGCCTGGGGGGCCCGCTTCCGCACCGAGGCGGCACCGGCCCTGCTGACGGGGGTGGCCGCCCACGCGCTCGCCCCGCCGCGGGCGCTGGGCCCGGCCGGGGCCGGGCTGATGCTCGCCGCGCTGGCGCACGCCGTGGGCTGGCCGGTGCCGCGCGGCGGCTCGCAGTCGATCTCCGACGCGCTGGCCGCGGAGGTGCGCCGGCTGGGCGGCACCGTGCGCACCGGCGTGGAGGTGGGCGACCTGCGCGAGCTGCCGCCCTCGCGGGCGGTGCTGCTGGACGTGGTGCCGCGGGGCCTGCTGCGGCTGGCGGGGGACCGGCTGCCGCCGCGGTACGCGGCGCAGCTGCGCCGCTGGCGGCACCGCGCCGCCGCCGCGCCGGTGCACTTCGCCCTGGACGGGCCGGTGCCGTGGGCGGCGCCGGGGCTGGCGCGCGCCGGGACGGTGCACGTGGGCGGCACCCGCGCCGAGGTCGTCGCCGCCGAGCGCGCCGTGGCGGCCGGCCGGCACGCCGAGCGGCCCTACGTGCTGCTCTCGCAGCCGTCGGTGCTGGACCCCGCGCGGGCCCCCGGCGGGCAGCAGGTGCTGTGGACGTACGCGCACGTGCCGCTGGGCTCCACCGTGGACGTCGGGGACGCGGTGCAGGCGCAGCTGGAGCGGTTCGCGCCCGGGTTCGGCGAGCGCGTGCTGGCGCGGCGCACGGTCACCGCCGCGCAGCTGGAGGAGCAGAACCCGAACCTCGTGCTCGGCGACATCTCGGGCGGTGCGGTGACGCCGTGGCAGCTGCTGTTCCGGCCGGTGCCGCGCTGGGACCCCTACCGGGTGCCGCTGCCGGTGCCGACCTACCTGTGCTCCTCGGCGACGGCGCCCTCCTCGGGCGTGCACGGCATGGCCGGGGTGCACGCGGCACGGCGGGCGCTGCGGCAGGTGTTCGGGGTGCGCGTCGGCGCGGACGGGTTGTCCGCGCCGACGCGCTGACCGGGCCGCACCCGCGGGTTCCCGGCGGTTCCCCGGCGGTTCCCCGGCGGTCCCCGGTGGTTCACCCGGGGTTCCGGCAGGGTCCTGCCGAGTTCCTGGCAGGACCCTGCCGAGTTCCCGGAGGTTCCCCGCAGGTTCCCGCAGGTCCCCCGGAACTCCCGGGGTCCCCTCAGGAGCGCCCGGCGTGCGCCTGCTGCCCGGCGCCGGTCAGCTCCACGGCGCCGGACAGCGAGGGCAGGAACCGGCGCAGGTGCTCGCGGCTGCGCCGGGCGGCCTCGCGGTGCACCGGGTCGTGGTCGTACAGCTCCACGCTGATCCACCCGTCCAGGCCGTCGGTGCCCAGGGCGCGCCCCACCGCGGCGAAGTCGACGTCGCCGTCGCCGGGCACCAGGTGCGCGTGCACCCGGCCGGCGATGTCCTCCACCTGCAGGTGGCGGGTGATCGGCAGGTGCCGGGCCAGGGATCCGATCGGGTCGTCCTCGACGACGACCGTGTGGCCGAGGTCCTGGCTGAGCCAGAGGTCCCCGCTGCCGGTGCGGGCGATGACCGCGGCGACCTCGGCGTTGGTCTGGCAGTGGAACCCCGGCTCCGGCTCGATGCCCAGCACGGTGCTGCCGCGCGGCAGGCCCTGCGCGTCCAGCTCGTCGTGCAGGGTGTCGAGCAGTTCGGCGACGCCCTCGTCCAGCCAGCGGTCGGCGTCGGCGGCCTCGACGGCGGGGTGGCGGCTGCCGGTGGAGAAGACCACCAGCGGCACGCCCGCGCGCACGCCGATGCGCACCCCGCGGCGCAGCAGGTCCAGGCGGCGCTCGCGCTCGGTGGGGTCGGGGTCCACCAGCGCCGGCTCGAAGGGCAGTTCGCTCAGCAGGTGGGGGTCGCCGGTGGCGAGGCTGCACGCCACCAGGCCGGTCTCGTCCAGGGCTCGGCGCAGGCGGTCGGCGTCGGCGGCCGAGAACGACCAGGGGTCGACGTGCTGCGCGTTCAGCGAGAGCTCGATGCCGTCGTAGCCGGTGTCGGCCAGGACGCGGACGGCGTCGTCCAGCGGGACCGAGCGCAGGCCGTTGGCGTTGTACGCGAGCCGGGTGTTCGACGCGCGGGTGTGGTGGGTGGAATGCACCTGGGGACTCCTCGTGGTCGTGGGACAGGCGCGGGGTCGGGAAGGACCTCTCGCAGGGTGTCAGCAACCCGGGCGGTGCGCGCCCCGAGGGGGCCCGGTGCGGCGGGCGCGGTGCGTGACGGTGTTCACGCCGGGTCCGCGCCGGTTCGGCGTGCGCGGCCCCGCGGGGGCGGGCAGGGTGGCGACGTGCTGCTCCCACCGACGCGCGCCGCGCGTGGAGGACGACCGTGACCGCGACCCCGACCACGACGTCGGGGGGCACCGGGGCCGGTTCCTCCGCCGCCGGCGACGGGCCCGTCGTCCCGCCCTCCTCGCTGCAGGTTTACCGCGAACTGGGCGACCTCAAACGTCTGCGCGACGCCCGCGGAGAGGGTTCGCTCGCCGACCGGGCGTTCGTGCGCTCCTGGCGCACCCTGCTGGCAGACCCCTCCCCGGCCGCGGTGCAGCGCCTGGCGCTGCGCGAGACCGCGCACGCCCTGGCGGCCGCGCGCCTGGCCGGCGTGGACGCCGGCGTCCTGGCGCTGGCGGGCCTGTCGCGCCAGGAGCGCCTGGAGGTGCTGCGCCGCGCGTTCGACGCGGTGACCTCCACCGCCGAGGGCGGCCTGGGCGACCTGGTCGACCTGCGCGCGGCCCTGGACCCCGACCCGCTCGACGAGGCGCTGCTGCCCGCCGAACCGGGTTTCGTGCGCGCCCTGGTGCGCCAGCCCCGCGCCGGCGCCACCCACCCGGTGCGCCCGCGGATCGTCGTCGAACCCCCCGAGAGCCACGGCGACCACTGCTTCGCCACCGCCGTCTACTCCGCCCTGGTCGCGCCGCGGCACGGCGTGCCCCGCGGGGAGGCGTTCCTCGTCGCGCTGGCCCACCACCTGCCCAACGGCGACCTGCCCGACGCCGGTTTCGGCGGGGAGGTGCTGCTCGGCGAGCACTACCTGCCCGTCCTGGCCGCGCTGGAGGAGCGTTCCCTGGCGCAGCTGCCCGCCGCGGTGGCCCAGCGCCTGCGCGAACTGCTGCCGCAGCGGGAACTGGCCGACAACCCCGTGGGGCGGGTGTTCAACACCGCCGACGTCCTGGACCGCGTGCTGCAGGTGCACCACCACGCCCGCGCGGCCGGGTTCACCGCCGACCAGGCCCTGGACGACCTCGACATCGTGCACCCCGGTGCGGTGCAGCAGTTCCAGCTGCGCGTCCTGGCCGAGGCCGGCATCCC
>NZ_JAAALM010000390.1 GCF_009906395.1 Kineococcus indalonis | reverse complement strand
GAGCAGACCAGCACGAGCGTGCCGGGCACCAGCTCCCCGCGCAGCCGGCTCCAGCCCCCCCACACCGCCTCGCCGGCCGACCACTCCGGCTCCACGAGGTCCTCCAGGAGCAGGCCGGCACCGCGCACCAGGCGCACCCAGTCGCCGACCGTGCGGTGGTGCTCGGCGTAGGTGACGTGCGTGCGCCCGTCGGCGCCGGTGGTCGTCTCCACGTAGGCGCGGCGGTCGAAGTAGGAGTGGTGCACGGTCAGGCCCTCGCGGCCCGGCACGTCCGGCAGGGCCCAGCGCACCGGGTGGGGCACGCTGGCCGCGAACCTCCCCCCGGGGCGCAGGACCCGGGCGGCCTCGGCCAGCACCCGGTCGGCGTCCGCCACGAACGGCAGCGCGCCGTAGGAGGTGAACACGACGTCGAAGGCGCCGTCGGCGAACGGCAGGGCGCGCGCGTCGCACTGCACCAGCGGGGTGCGCGCGCCGGCCTCGGCGTCGGCGGCCAGCCCCTGGGCGAGCATCCCCGCCGACAGGTCGCACGCCACCACGTGCGCCCCGCGCCCGGCGAGCCAGCGCGAGCACTGGGCCGCGCCCGCCCCCACCTCCAGCACGCGGCGCCCGCGCACGTCCCCGAGCAGGCCCGCGTCGGCCTCGCGCAGCCCCTCCGGCCCCCACACCAGGTCCGAGCCGGTGCGCGCGTCGCCGAGGAAGGCGCCGTGCTCGGCGCGGTAGCCGGCGGCCTCGGCGTCCCACCAGCGGCGCTGGGCCGCCACCGCCTCGGCCGCGTCGACGGCGCGGCGCTGCACGCCCGGCACGTCCTCCCCGCCGGGGGCACCACCTGGCGCACCCGCGCCGGGCCGGTCGTCGGGGGCGGGTCGATCACCGTTCACGGCCGCCATCCTGGCGCACCCGCCGGTGCACAGGGGGAGGGGTCCTTTGCCTGTGCGCAGCAGCCCGAGTACGCTGGTGCGGCGCGCGCCCGTCGACCGTCCCCCCACTCGGAACGATCCCGGCGCCGTGACGGCCGGAAACCCCCGGGCGTGACCCTACGAGTGTCCCTGACGGAGTCCCTACCTCCATGACGACCACGACGACCGCTCCGGCGAGCGGCACCCCTCAGATCGCGATCAACGACATCGGGTCGGCTGAGGACTTCCTCGCAGCGGTCGATGCGACCATCAAGTACTTCAACGACGGTGACATCGTCTCCGGCACCATCGTGAAGGTCGACCGTGACGAGGTCCTCCTCGACATCGGTTACAAGACCGAGGGCGTCATCCCCTCGCGCGAGCTCTCGATCAAGCACGACGTCGACCCCAACGAGGTCGTGGGCGTCGGCGACGAGGTCGAGGCCCTGGTCCTCCAGAAGGAGGACAAGGAAGGCCGCCTGATCCTGTCCAAGAAGCGCGCGCAGTACGAGCGCGCCTGGGGCACGATCGAGGCGAAGAAGGAGGCCGACGAGGTCGTCGAGGGCACCGTCATCGAGGTCGTCAAGGGTGGCCTCATCCTCGACATCGGCCTGCGCGGGTTCCTGCCGGCGTCCCTGGTCGAGATGCGCCGCGTGCGCGACCTGCAGCCCTACGTGGGCAAGACGATCGAAGCCAAGATCATCGAGCTGGACAAGAACCGCAACAACGTGGTCCTGTCCCGCCGCGCCTGGCTCGAGCAGACCCAGTCCGAGGTGCGCCAGACCTTCCTGCAGACCCTGCAGAAGGGCCAGGTCCGCTCCGGCGTGGTCTCCTCCATCGTCAACTTCGGCGCGTTCGTCGACCTGGGCGGCGTGGACGGCCTCGTGCACGTCTCCGAGCTGTCCTGGAAGCACATCGACCACCCCTCCGAGGTCGTCGAGGTCGGCCAGGAGGTCACCGTCGAGGTGCTCGACGTCGACATGGACCGCGAGCGCGTGTCCCTGTCGCTGAAGGCCACCCAGGAAGACCCGTGGCAGCAGTTCGCGCGCACCCACGCGATCGGCCAGGTCGTGCCCGGCAAGGTCACCAAGCTCGTCCCGTTCGGCGCGTTCGTGCGCGTCGACGACGGCATCGAGGGCCTGGTGCACATCTCCGAGCTGGCCGAGCGCCACGTCGAGGTGCCCGAGCAGGTCGTCCAGGTGAACCAGGACATCTTCGTCAAGGTCATCGACATCGACCTGGAGCGCCGCCGGATCTCCCTGTCGCTGAAGCAGGCCACCGAGTCCCTCGCCGCCTCCGGCGACGAGTTCGACCCGTCGCTCTACGGCATGGCCGCCGACTACGACGAGCAGGGCAACTACAAGTACCCCGAGGGCTTCGACCCGGAGACCAACGAGTGGCTCGAGGGCTACGAGGCCCAGCGCGAGGAGTGGGAGGCGCAGTACGCGCTGGCCCACGAGCGCTGGGAGGCGCACCGCCGCCAGGTCGCCGAGCAGGCCGAGGCCGAGGCGCGCGCCGAGGCCGAGGGCGTGCCCGCCGCTGCGGCGTCGTCCTCCTCCTCGTCGTCCTCCTCGAGCTCCGGCTCGGCTCCGTCCTCCTACACCTCGGAGGCCCCGGAGGCCGCGGGCACCCTCGCGTCCGACGAGGCCCTCGCCGCGCTGCGCGAGAAGCTCACCGGCGGGCAGTGACCCGCACCGGCCGGGACCGCGTCCGACGCGGTCCCGGCCGGGACGCACCACCCGCACGCACCAGGGCCCCGGTCGACGACGTCGACCGGGGCCCTGGTGCGTGCGGGCCCCCTCAGGGGGCCGGGGCGGCGGGCTCGCGCGCCGCGGGGGGCGTCGGCGCCCGTCCGCCGGTGCGCGGTGTGGACGGCGCCGGCCCGGTGCTGGCGCGCAGCACCAACCCGGGCGTGACCGCCCCCGGTTCCACCACCCGCTGCGCGAGCCGCCCCAGCAGCACGCGCACGCAGCGGCGCCCGATCTCGGTGAAGTCCTGGTGCACCGTGGTCAGCGGCGGGTTGAGGTACGCGGCCTCGGGGACGTCGTCGAAGCCGACGACGCTGACGTCGCCGGGCACCGACAGCCCCCTCTCGGTGACCGCGCGCACCACGCCGATCGCCATGTGGTCGTTGCCGCAGAAGACCGCGGTGGCCCCCGCCGCCAGCACCTCGCGCCCGGCGCGGTACCCGGACGCGGCCGTCCAGTCCCCGCGCACCGGTCGCGGGACCACCCGCATGGCTTCCACCAGCGCCGTGCGCCACCCCGTCGAGCGCGCCCGCGACTCGGCCCAGTCGCCCGGGCCGCCCACGTGGTGCACCGTGCGGTGCCCCAGCGAGAGCAGGTGCTCGGTGACCTCCCGGGCGGCGGCCACCTCGCTCCAGTAGGCGTCGGGCACGCCGGCGCCGTCCAGGCCGGGGGCGAGCACGCACGGGAAGGCGGCGTCGGCGGCGGCCACGGCGGCCTGCGAGGCGTCCTCGGGCACCACGGCAATCGCGCCGTCGACCGACTGGCCGCGCAGCTCCTGGAACGCCTCGGCCACGGTCGCCGGCAGCAGGTCGCTGACCATGACGACGGTGACGGAGTAGCCCGCGGCGCGGGCGGCCTCCTGCACCCCCACCAGGGTCAGGGCCGGGCCGTACAGCGAGGTGCTGGCGGCCACGACGCCGATGCGGTGCGAGCGGCGGGTGACCAGCGCGCGCGCCGCGGCGTTGGGCTGGTAACCCAGTTCGGCGATGGCCTGCTCGACGCGTTCGCGGGTGCGCCGCGCCACCGAGCCGGAACCGCGCACGACGCGCGAGACGGTCTGCTGGGACACCCCGGCGAGCTCGGCGACGTCCGCCAGCACCGGGGTCCGCGGTGTCCCACCCGGCGGCGGCGCCGGGTCACCGGGACGGCTCATCTGCGTTTCCTGCCTGTCACCGCGCCGGGCGGGCGCGGTGACAGGCAGGA
>NZ_JAAALM010000038.1 GCF_009906395.1 Kineococcus indalonis | reverse complement strand
GCCCCGGCGTAGCCCACCGCCCGGCGAGCTGCGCCGGGCGGTGGTCCTCACACCTCCGCCGGTGGCCGGTGCCCGGCACGCGGGGCACGTTGGTCGCGTGAGCGGACCGGCGGAGTACGACGTGGTGGTGGTCGGCGCAGGCCCGGCGGGCACCTCCGCCGCGGTGCGGGCGGTGGAGCTGGGCGCGCGCACCGCGCTGCTGGAGGCGCGCCGCACCGGCGGCACGTGCGTGAACACCGGGTGCGTGCCCACGCGGGTGCTGGCCGAGACCGCCCGGCTGGTGCGCGAGGTGCGCACGGCGGCCGACCACGGCATCGCGGTGCCCGGGCAGTCGGTGGACTGGAGCGCCACGGTGGCGCGGGTGCGCGCCACCGTGGCGCGGGTGCAGGCGGCCAGGGCCGACCCGCGGCGCCTGGCCGACCTCGGCGTGGACCTGGTGCTGGAGGGCCGCGCCCGCTTCGTGGACCCGCACGTGCTGGAGCTGGAGCGCACCGGCATCGAGGGCGTGGAGCGCCCCCAGCGCCGCGCGGACGGCGCCGTGGACCTCACCCGGCGCCAGGACGGGCGCGGGCGCACCGAGGCCTTCGACGCGGTGGTGCTCAGCGTGGGCTGGCACGCGGCCCTGGAGGGGCTGGGCCTGGAGGCGGCCGGCACCACCGCCGCGCCGGCGGGCGTGCCGGTGGACGAGCGCCTGCGCAGCGAGGTGCCGCACGTGTTCGTCGCCGGGGACGCCACCGGCAGCTCGGTGCTCGTGCAGGCCGCGCACGCCGAGGCCGAGGCCGCCGCGCAGAACGCGGTGCTGGGCCCCACCCGGCGCGCCCCGCACCGGCTGCTGCCCGCGGGCGGTTTCTCACCGACCCCGACTACGCCGGGGTGGGCGCCACGGAGGAGGAGGCCCGCGCGCGCGACCCGCGCTGCCACGTGGTCACGGTGCCCTCCGCGCAGCTGGAGCGCCCGATCATCGACGACCGCACCCGGGGTTTCCTCAAGCTCGTCGCCGACCGGCGCCGCGAGGTCGTGCTGGGCGCGCACGCGGTCGGCGAGGAGGCCGTGGAGGTCGTGCGGGCGGTCACGACCGCGATGGCCGCCGGAGTGGGCGTGGCGACCCCGGCGCGGGTGGGGTTCGCCCACCCCACGTGCAGCGCCGTCATCGGCGAGGCCGCCCGGCGGCCGCCCGCAACCCCTCGGTGAACTCCCGCACCGCCTCGGAGCGCGGCAGCGCGCCGGCCGCGCGGGCCTGCGCGAGCGTGGGCGCCTGCTCGTCCTTGCCGGACAGGGTGAGCGTCAGCTCCCGCCCGTCGCGGCCGGTGCGCGGCCAGTCGATGCCCAGCTCCGGGTCCAGGGGGTGCACGCCGTGCTCGCGCTCGGGGGCGTAGCCCTGCGAGCACAGGTAGACGACGGTGGAGCCGTCCTGCAGCGACAGGAACGCGTGCCCGAGGCCCTCGGACAGGTACACCGCGCGGCGGTCCACGTCGTCGAGCAGCACGGAGTCCCAGCGCCCGAACGTGGGGGAGCCGACCCGCAGGTCCACCACGACGTCCAGCACGGCGCCGGCGACGCAGGTGACGTGCTTGGCCTGCCCCGGCGGCACGTCGGCGTAGTGGACCCCGCGCAGCACCCCGGCGGCCGACACCGAGCAGTTCGCCTGCGCCAGCGCCATCGGGTGGCCGGTGAGGCCGGTGAGCTCCGGCTCCTTGAACCACTCCAGGAACGTGCCGCGCTCGTCGCCGAACTGCCGGGGGGTGAGCTCCCACGCGCCGGCGATGCCCAGTTCCCGCGTCTGCACGCGCTCCTCCTGCGCTCGGGGTGCGTGCGGCCGGGCGGCTGCGCGCACCGCGCACCCTAGCGCCCGCACCGCGGGGGCCGGAGCTGTCGGTGAGGAGGGCGTCACCGTAGGCTGCCGCCCGTCGGCAGGCCGGGAGCTGGAGGGGGACGCGTGCGCTGGGTCGTGACCGGGGCCACCGGGATGCTCGGGGTGGACGTCGTGGACGTGCTGCGCGCGGCCGGCGAGGACGTGAGCGCCCTGGGCCGCGCCGACCTCGACGTCACCGCCGCGCAGGAGTGCCGGCGCGCGGTGGACGGCGCGGACGTGGTCGTGAACTGCGCCGCGCACACGGCCGTGGACGCCGCCGAGACCGAGGAGGGCGCGGCGTTCGCGGTGAACGCCGTCGGCGCCCGCAACCTCGCCGTGGCCGCGGCGGCCGCCGGTGCGCGCCTGGTGCACGTCTCCACCGACTACGTCTTCGACGGCACCGCCACCGAGCCCTACCCGGTGCACGCGCTGCCCGACCCGCGCGGGGCGTACGGGCGCACCAAGGCCGCCGGTGAGTGGGCGGTGGCCGCCAGCGGCGCCGACGCGCTGGTGCTGCGCACCGCCTGGCTGTACGGGGCGCACGGGGCCTGCTTCCCGCGGACGATCGCCCGCGCCGGCGCCGAGCGCGGGGCGCTGTCCGTGGTCGACGACCAGGTCGGCCAGCCCACCTGGTCGCGGGACGTGGCGCGCCTGGCGCTGGACCTGGTGGCCGCCGGCGCCCCGGCCGGCACGTACCACGCCGTCTCGGCGGGCCGGTGCTCCTGGCACCAGTTCGCCGCCGCGGTGCTGGCCTCGGCGGGGCTGGAGCGGGTGGCGCTGGAACCGGTCACCAGCGCGCAGTTCGTGCGCCCCGCGCCGCGGCCGGCCTTCTCGGTGCTGGACACCTCGCAGCTGGCCGCGGCCGGGGTGGAGCCGATCGGCCCGTGGCGCGAGCGCTGGGAGCTGGCCGCGCCCTCCGTGCTGGGCTGACCGCCCGCGCTCAGCGGGCCGCGCGCTGCAGCAGCTCCAGCAGGTACGCCCCGTACCCGCTCTTGGCCAGGCGCTCGCCGCGCCGGCGCAGCTCGTCGTCGTCGAGCCAGCCGTTGCGCCAGGCGATCTCCTCGGGGCAGCCGATCTTCAGGCCCTGGCGCGCCTCCAGGGTGCTCACGTAGTTCGCCGCCGCGAGCATCTGGTCGAACGTGCCGGTGTCCAGCCAGGCGGTGCCGCGCGGCAGCACCTCCACCTTCAGCGCACCGCGCTGCAGGTAGGTGCGGTTCACATCGGTGATCTCCAGCTCGCCGCGCGGGGAGGGGCGCAGGCCCTTGGCGATGTCGACGACCTCGTGGTCGTAGAAGTACAGGCCCGGCACGGCGTAGTTGCTGGCGGGGACGGCGGGTTTCTCCTCCAGCCCGGTGGCGTTGCCGTCGGCGTCGAAGGACACCACGCCGTACGCGGTGGGGTCGCTGACCCAGTACGCGAAGATGGCGCCGCCGGTCAGGCCGTCGAAGCGGCGCAGCTGCGAGCCCAGGCCGGGGCCGTAGAAGATGTTGTCGCCCAGGACCAGCGCCACGGACTCCCCGCCGAGGAACTCCTCGCCGATGAGGAACGCCTGCGCCAGCCCGTCGGGGGAGGGCTGCACCGCCCAGCTCAGCGAGACGCCGAACTGCGAGCCGTCGCCCAGCAGGCGCTGGAAACCCTCGGCGTCGTGCGGGGTGGTGATGATCAGGACGTCGCGGATCCCGGCCAGCATGAGCGTGGACAGCGGGTAGTAGACCATCGGCTTGTCGTAGACGGGCACGAGCTGCTTGCTGATCCCCCGGGTGATGGGGTGCAGCCGGGTGCCGGAGCCGCCGGCGAGGATGATTCCGCGCATGGCACCGTAGTATGACTCTCATGAGACTCCTGGTCACGGGCGGTGCAGGTTTCATCGGGAGCCACTACGTGCGCTCCGCCCTGACCGGGGCCCACGGCGCGAGCGGGGTGGGCTCCCTGGTGGTCCTGGACAAGCTCACCTACGCGGGCAACCTCGCCAACCTCGACCCGGTCGCCGCCGACCCGCGCCTGGAGGTCGTCGAGGGCGACATCACCGACGTCGCGACCGTGGACGCGCTCGTCGCGCACGCCGACGTCGTGGTCCACTTCGCGGCCGAGAGCCATGTCGACCGCTCCATCACCGGCGCGGCCGGTTTCGTCCACACCAACGTCGTGGGCACCCAGACGCTGCTGGACGCGGCGCTGCGGCACGGCGTGGACAAGTTCGTCCACGTGTCCACCGACGAGGTCTACGGCAGCATCGAGTCCGGTTCCTGGTCCGAGGACCACGCCCTGGAGCCGAACAGCCCGTACTCCGCCTCCAAGGCCTCCAGCGACCTGCTCGCCCGCGCCTACCACCGCACCCACGGCGTGCCGACGGTCGTGACGCGCTGCTCGAACAACTACGGGCCCCACCAGTTCCCGGAGAAGGTGCTGCCGCTGTTCATCACCTCGCTGATGCGCGGCGGCACGGTGCCGCTGTACGGCGACGGCCTGAACGTGCGCGACTGGCTGCACGTGGACGACCACTGCCGCGGCATCCAGCTCGTCCTCGACGGCGGTCGCCCCGGTGAGGTCTACAACATCGGCGGCGGCACCGAGCTGACCAACCGCGAGCTCACCGAGCGGGTCCTGGACGCCTTCGGCGTCGGCTGGGAGCGGGTGCGCCAGGTGGAGGACCGCAAGGGCCACGACCGCCGCTACTCCGTGGACATCTCCAAGATCCGCGCCGAGCTGGGCTACGAGCCCCGGGTCGGCTTCGAGGAGGGCCTGGCCTCGACGATCGCCTGGTACCGCGAGAACGAGCAGTGGTGGCAGCCGCTGCTCAAGCACCTGACCGTGGTGCGCTGAAACGCTCCTGAGCCGCTCCTGGGCCGCTCCGGGCCTCCCGGCGGGCGGTGCGCGGCGAGGGGGCGGTCCCGGCCCGGGACCGCCCCCTCCGCGCGCGCGGGTGCCTACAGGGCCAGCGGCTGGGCGTCCCCGCGCAGGTCCACCGCGCTGCCGGCCGCGGCCAGGAAGTCCTCGGGGCTGACCGCGTCGGCCTCGCGCACCACGGCCAGGCCGCGGGCGCGCAGCATGCCGGCGATCTGCTCCTGGTGGTCGTCGACGTGCTCCTCGAACTCCGCGCGCCGGGGCACCAGCAGCGGCAGCTTGCCCGCCTGCAGGGCCTCCAGCGCCACGCCGGTGCCGGCGTGGGCGACCACCAGGTCCGCCTCGCGCATGGCCGCGCCCAGCTCGGCGGCCGGCACCGCGGCGCGCGGGTCGAGCACGGGCAGGCCGCTGGTGTCGGTGGTGCCGGTCTGCCACAGCACCTCGGCGCCGGCCTCGTGCAGCAGGGGAGCCAGGTGCTCCAGCAGGCGGCGGAAGCCGTAGGTGCGCGAGGTGCCCAGCGAGACGACGACCTTGGAGACCTTGCGGGGGGCCTCGGTGGGGCGGGCCTGCCAGCCGTCGAAGACCGAGCCGGCGTACTTCCACTTGCGCGAGGCCCACGAGGAGTTCTGGGTGTACAGCTCCACGCCGGGCACCTTCGCCAGCATGCGGCCGCTGAGCGAGGGCCCGTCGGTGCGGGTGGCGCTCTCGATGTAGTAGGCCGGCGTGCCGCGCAGGCGCGCCTGCGGCAGCACGGAGACCGCCAGGCTGGAGCCGGTGCTCACCACGGCGGACAGCCGGCGCCGCTTGAAGAGCGGGAAGGCCAGCAGGGCGTTGTGCACGGCGGCCCTGACGTCGCGCGTGGGCCCCGGCTTGACCCAGGTGACCTCTTCGCCGGCCAGCAGCGACTCCGACTGCGGGGTCGGCACCGTCACCCAGTGGAAGGTGTCGTCCATCGGGAGCCGGCGCGACAGCGTCTTCAACTGCATGAGGTGTCCGCCGTCGTTGGCCACGAGCAGTGCAGTCATGGAGGGGACCTCGTCCGATCGCGGCTGCCCGGACGGAGCAGCCTGTGACAGCGCGCACTGTAGCGACTGCCCTCGGTGACTGTCACATGACGATCACGAAGTCTTCGTGATCCCGTCGAACACGGCAGGACCGTGCCGGGTGCTGCTCACACCCAGCTGGGCAGCCACATGCGCGCCTGCCAGGACCCGTAGGGGACCACCTGGGCCGTGTAGACGGGCCAGAAGAAGGCGAAGCAGGCCACGCACGCGACCACCACCGCACCGGCCGCCAGCGCGCCCCGGCGCCGCCGGCGCAGCGCCGCCTCCACGTCCGCGCCGCCGCGCAGCACCGCCGCGCCCGGGTCCGGCCCCAGCAGCACGCCCAGGGCGAAGGTCACCGCCAGCACCACGAACGGCACCAGGACCACCGCGTAGAAGGTGAAGATCGTCCGGTGCTGGTACTGGAACCACGGCAGGTACGTGGCCGCGTACCCCGCCAGCACCGCCCCCGCGCGCCAGTCCCGGCGCAGCGCCCACCACCACAGCAGCACCAGCAGCGCCACCAGCCCCGCCCACCACAGCACCGGCGTGCCCAGCGCGGTGATCGCCTTGGAGCACACGGCCACCTCGCAGCCGTCCTGGCCCAGCACCCGCTTCTCGTAGAAGAAGGACGTCGGCCGCCCCTGCACCAGCCACGACCACGGGTTGGCCGCGTACGGGTGGGGGCTGTCCAGCCCGACGTGGAAGGCGTACGCCTGCTGGTGGTAGTGCCACAGCGAGCGCAGCGCGTCCGGCACCAGCGCCCCGGCGCCCGGGGACGGGTGCTGCGCGCCCCACTGCCGGTCCCAGCCGGCGCTGGAGGCGAACCAGCCCGACCACGAGGCCACGTAGACCACCAGCGCCACCGGCACGGTGGACAGGAACGCCGGCACGCCGTCGCGCCAGGCCGCCGCCGGCAGCCACGACCGCACGCCCACCGCCCGGCGCGCCCCGGCGTCCCACAGCACCGTCATCAGCCCGAAGACGGCCACGACGTACACGCCCGACCACTTCACCCCGCACGCCAGGCCCAGGCTCACCCCGGCCGCCAGGCGCCAGCCGCGCAGGCCCAGGCGCGGGCCCAGGCCCTGCGCGCCCCGCTCGGCCACCGCCCGCGCCAGCCGCTCGCGGGCCCGGTCGCGGTCCACGAGCAGGCACGCGAAGGCCACCAGCACCCAGAAGGAGAGGAAGACGTCCAGCAGGCTGGTGCGGCTCTCCACCAGGTGCAGCCCGTCGGTGGCCAGCAGCACCGCGGCCGTCACCCCCAGCAGCGTGGAGCGGAACAGCCGCCGCGCCACCCGCCCGACCAGCAGGATCGACAGGGTGCCCACCACGGCCGCCGAGAAGCGCCAGCCGACGGAGGAGTCCACCCCGAACAGCCACTGGCCCGCGCCGATCATCCACTTGCCCACCGGCGGGTGGACGACGAAGTCGCCCACCGTGTCGAAGACGTCCGGCGTGCCGGCGGTGAACAGCGCGTCGGGGGTGCTGCCCAGGGCGGGGTCGTTGCGCAGCTCCACGCCGTGCTGCAGCAGCGACCAGCCCTGCTTGACGTAGTACGTCTCGTCGAAGACGAGCTGGTGCGGCTCGCCCAGGCGCCAGAAGCGCAGCAGGCCCCCGATCGCGGTGACCACCAGCAGCGGCACCCACCCGCGCCACCACGGCTCGGCGGTGGTCTCCGCCTCCGCGCCCAGCAGGCGCTCGCGCGCCTCCGCCTCGCTCCAGCGGCGCGCGGCGGGCCGGGCGCCCGCGCTCGTCGCGCTCACGGCGCGGTCCTCGGCAGCGGCCTCACGCGACGTCCCCGGGGCTGTCGATCACGCGCTTCATCGTAGGTGCGCGCCCGCGCCGGCGGCCGCGCGCCGGCCGCGGCGCGGCGTGCGCGAGGATCGGGGGGTGCAGGCGAGCGGGAGCGGCGGCGGGGCCGCGACGGGGACGGGCGACGCGGGGACCGGCGCGGAGGCCCCGGGGACCGGCGCGGAGGCCCCGGGCGCCGTGGGGGCCGTCGCGGGGCGCGGTCGGCTCGTGCTGGCCGCCACGCCCATCGGCAACCCCGGCGACGCCTCGCCCCGGCTGCGCGAGCACCTCGCCGCCGCCGACGTCGTGGCCGCCGAGGACACCCGCCGCCTGCACCGGCTGTGCGCCGCGCTGGGCGTGGCCCCCGCCGGCCGCGTGCTCAGCTACCACGAGCACAACGAGACCGCCCGCACCCCGGGCCTGGTGCAGGAGGTCGCCGGCGGGGCGACCGTGCTGCTCGTCACCGACGCCGGGATGCCCTCGGTGTCCGACCCCGGCTACCGCCTCGTGCACGCCTGCGCCGAGGCCGGGCTGCTCGTCACGGCCCTGCCCGGGCCCTCCGCCGCGCTGACCGCGCTGGCCCTGTCCGGCCTGCCCAGCGACCGCTTCGCCTTCGAGGGCTTCCCGCCGCGCAAGCCGGGCCAGCGCGAGCGCGCGCTGCAGGAGCTGGCCGACGAGCGGCGCACCCTGGTCTTCTTCGAGTCCCCGCACCGCACCGCCGCCACGCTGACGGCGATGGCGGCGGCCCTGGGCGCCGAGCGCCCGGCCGCGCTGTGCCGGGAGCTGACCAAGACGTACGAGGAGGTCGTGCGCGCCCCGCTGGGGGAGCTGGCGCGGTGGGCCGCGCAGCGGGAGGTGCGCGGGGAGGTGTGCCTGGTCGTCGCCGGGGCGCCGGGGGGCGCCGGCCGGCTCGACGAGGAGGAGCTGGTGGCGCGGGTGCTGGAGCGCGTGCGGGACGGGGAGCGCCTCAAGGACGCGGTGCGGGAGGTCGCGCGCCGGCACGGCGCGGTCGCGCGGGAGCTGTACGACGCCGCCTCCGCCGCGCAGCGCGCCGCCCGCGGCCCGGTCCCCGGCTGAGACCCCGGCTGAGGTCCCGCCCCGCGCCGGGTCCTACCCCGCCGCGGGCCGGGTGTAACCGGGTGTCACCCGTTCGCCAGCACTCCCCGGGCGGAGAGAGTAGGCACCGCCCGGGCCCGATGCATGGAGGGAGACCAGAAACCCTTCGCACCGGGAGATCCGACGTGTCCACCGCCACCGCCCGCCGTCCCCGCCGCTCGCGCACCCTGCTCGCCGTCGCCGCGCTCGTCGCGGCGCTGGGCGCCGGTGCCGGTGCCGCGCCCGCCGCCCACGCCGCCGCCTCGCCGCTGATGAACTACGACGGCGGCACCGTCAACAACGCCCGCATCCCCGCCACCTCCATCGCCATCGAGACCGTCACCCCGGTGGCCTTCGACCGCGGGGTCTACCTCGTCGGCACGGCCCAGGTGGGCACCATCGGCTCCGCCTCCGCCGGCCCCGACGGCGCGCACCGCGGCACCGGCACCGTCGACCTGACCGGCCGCAGCGGTTCCATCACCCTGACCGCCAAGCTCTACAAGGGCAAGCACCTCGTCCAGAACGTCTACAAGGTCCTGCGCCTGGTGCCGCCCACCCCGGTGGGCATCCCCGCCGGCTGGCCGAACGCCGACACCACCGGTGTCCCCGCGGGCACGGTCCTCACCCCCGTCGGCGACGTCGTGGTCACCACGCCCGGAACCGTCCTGGACGGCCTGGACATGGGCTGCCTGACGGTGCGCGCCGCGAACGTCACGGTGCGCAACTCCAAGGTGACCTGCGCCGACGACCGGCTGCTCGCCGTCGCGGTGCAGGACGTCAAGGGCTTCGTCATGGAGGACTCCGAGATCGACGGCGCGAACGGCACCGCCGAGGTCGCCATCGGCTGGGGCGGGTACACCCTGCGCCGCGTGGAGGTGCGCGGCACCCAGGACGGCCCGCGCCTGGGCTACGACGTCGTCATCACCGACAGCTGGGTGCACGGCCTGGTGCGCCACGCGGGCGTGCACACCGACGCGCTGCAGTCCACCAGCGGCGAGCGCATCGTCGTGCGCCACAACACCCTGGACCCGCGCACGGCGGGCGTGGAGGACTTCCTGAACTCCGCCGTGCAGCTGGGCACCGAGACCGGCACCAAGCGGCTGCGCAACGCGCTGTTCGAGAAGAACTACTTCAACGGCGGCACCTACTCGGTGAACGTGGCCTGCGCGGCCAACGTCGACAGCTCCGTGGTCTTCCGCGACAACCGCTTCGGCCACGGTGGCAAGTACGGCCCCGTGGTGGTGCCCGGCAAGGTGAAGCTCTCCGGCAACGCCTGGTCCGACACCGGCACCGCGGTGCCCGTCGCCAAGTCCTGCTGAGCGGCCCGCCGGCACGACCCCGCAACCACCCCGCACGACCCCGCACGACCCCTCGCGGCCCGTCTCCCCACCGGGGAGGCGGGCCGTCGTGCGTCCTGCCGCGTCCCGGCACCGGCGCCCTTCCCCACCGGTCACCGGTCGAAACACCGGGTCACCCGTTCGCCGTGCCGCCCTGGCCGAAGCAGTAGGCGCCGCGCCGTCCCGAGAACTCCAGCAGAACACCCCGCTGAGCCCCGGAGGACACCGTGACCACCACCGCCCTGCGCTCCCGCACCTGCCGCGTCCGCCCCCTGGTCGCCGCCGCGCTGCTCGCGGCCGTGGCCGCCGCGCCCGCGCTGCCCGCGCCCGCCGCGCAGGCCGCCACCACCCCGGTGATGACGTACCAGGGTTCCAGCGTGAACATGGCCAACGTCCCCGCCACGACGGTCCCGATCGCGCTGACCACCTCCGTGAAGTTCGACCGAGGCACCTACCTCCTCGACGGCGCGGCCGTCGGCACCCTCGGCGGGGTCACCGTGAACGGCACCTCGTACACCGGTTCCGGCACGGTGGACCTCACCGGCCGCACCGGCTCCGTCGCCCTGGTCGCCAAGCTCTACAGCGGCAAGTACCAGGTGCAGACGGTCACCAAGTACCTGCGCGTGGTGCCGCTGGACACCACGAGCATCCCCGCCGGCTACCCGGACGCCGCCACCACCGGCGTGCCCGCCGGCGTGCAGCTCACCGCCTCCACCGACCTGGACGTCTGGGAGGCCGGCGCCGTCCTGGACGGCCTGGACATCCAGGGCTGCCTGACCGTGCACGCCCCGGACGTCACCGTGCGCAACTCCCGGATCACCTGCGACAGCGAGCAGCTGCGCGCCGTCAGCCTCGTGGACGCCCCGGGGTTCGTCATGGAGGACTCCGAGATCGACGGTCGCGGCAAGGCGGAGGTCGCCATCGGCTGGACCGGGTACACCCTGCGCCGCGTGGAGGTGCGCGGCACCCACGACGGCCCGCGCCTGGGTGACGACGTCACCGTCGAGGACAGCTGGGTGCACGACCTCGTGCGCGCCGACGGCGTGCACACCGACGGTACGCAGTCCACCTCCGGCACCGGCATCCTCGTGCGTCACAACACCTTCGACCCGCGCCAGGCCGGTTCCACCGACTTCCTCAACGCCGCCGTCCAGCTCGGCACCGAGACCGGTGCGCGCCTCCTCGGTGACGTGCGCTTCGAGGACAACTTCTTCAACGGCGGCGCGTACTCGGTGAACGTCAGCTGCGTGGCGAACTTCTCGAACGTCGTGTTCACCCGCAACCGCTACGGCCACGGCAGCCGCTACGGCGCCGTCATCGCCCCCGCCGGCATCGACTTCTCCACCGACACCTGGGCCGACACCCGCCTGCCCGTGCCGGTCAAGCCCGCCTGCGCCTGAGCGCTGGCCCGGGCGCCCCGGCGCTCGGCGGCGGGGCGCACGCACGACGGCCCCGCGGCGTGTCGCCGCGGGGCCGTCGCACGTGAGCCGGTGGCCGAGGAGCCCTAGTGCTGCACGGCCTTCTCCGCGCCGGCGCCCGTCAGCGAGCGCACCTCCATCTCCGCCGCGCGCTTCTCGTTGCCGCGCTCACGGCCGGTGACCGAACCGAGCCAGCCCAGGAAGAACGCCAGCGGGATGGTCACCAGGCCCGGGTTCTCCAGCGGGAACCAGGAGAAGTCCACGGACGTGTCGGTGATCATCGACAGGCTCGCCCCGGTGGCCGGGTCCGTCTTGCCGGAGACGACCGGGGAGAACGCGATGAGCACCAGGCAGGAGAGCAGCCCGCCGTAGGTGCTCCACAGCGCCCCGCGCGTGGTGAACCGCCGCCAGAACAGCGAGTAGATGATCGTCGGCAGGTTCGCGCTGGCCGCGACCGCGAACGCCAGCGCCACGAGGAACGCCACGTTCTGGCCGTTGGCGAAGATGCCGCCGACGATGGCGACGGCCCCGATGACGACGATCGTGATGCGCGCGACGCGCACCTCGCCCTCGGGCGTGACGTCGCCCTTCTTGATGACGCTGGCGTAGATGTCGTGCGCGAACGAGGCGCTGGCGGTGATCGCCAGACCGGCGACGACGGCGAGGATGGTGGCGAACGCCACCGCCGCGATGATGCCCAGCAGGACCTGCCCGCCCAGCGCGAAGGCCAGCAGCGGCGCCGCGGAGTTGGCCCGCCCGGGAGCCGCGCGGATCGCGTCGGGCCCGACGACGGCCGCCGCGCCGTAGCCGATGACCAGGGTGAACAGGTAGAAGACGCCGATGATCCAGATCGCCCACACGACGCTGCGGCGGGCCTCCTTGGAGCTGGGCACCGTGTAGAAGCGCATGAGCACGTGCGGCAGGCCCGCGGTGCCCAGGACCAGCGCGAGCGCCAGCGACAGGAAGTTCAGCTTGGAGGTCTCGCTGGCGCCGTACTGCGCGCCGGGCTCCAGGAGCGCCTCGCCGGCCGAGCCGGGGGCGGCCACGGCCGCGCCCAGCACCTCGGAGAGGTTGAAGCCGTAGCGGGCCAGCACCCACACCGTCATCACGGCCGCGCCCACCACGAGCAGGCACGCCTTGATGATCTGCACCCAGGTGGTGCCCTTCATCCCGCCGACCAGCACGTAGAGCACCATGAGGGCGCCCACGACCGCGATGACGACGTTCTGCCCCGCGCGCGAGTCGATGCCCAGCAGCAGGGCCACCAGGCCGCCGGCGCCGGCCATCTGCGCCAGCAGGTAGAAGAACGACACGGCCAGGGTGGAGATCGCCGCGGCGGTGCGCACCGGCCGCTCGCGCAGCCGGAAGCTGAGCACGTCCGCCATCGTGAAGCGGCCGGTGTTGCGCAGCAGCTCGGCCACGAGCAGCAGCGCCACCAGCCACGCGACGAGGAACCCGATGGAGTACAGGAACCCGTCGTAGCCGTAGATGGCGATCGCGCCGGCGATGCCCAGGAAGCTCGCCGCCGACAGGTAGTCGCCGGCGATGGCCACGCCGTTCTGCGGGCCGGTGAAGGAGCGCCCGCCGGCGTAGAAGTCGGCCGCGGAGCGGTTGTTGCGGCTGGCCTTGATGACGACGGCCAGCGTCACCACCACGAAGGCGCCGAAGATGGCGATGTTGACGACGGGGTTGCCGATGTCCGTGCCGCTCGCGGCGGCGGTGGGCAGGGCGGCGGGCAGGGCGGTCGCGGCGAGGCTCACCGGGCACCACCGCCCGCGCGGCCCTCGACGCGCTCGCGCAGCTCCTCGGCCGCCGGGTCGAAGTGCTTGTTCGCCCACCGCACGTACACGGTGGTGATGACGAACGTGGAGACGAACTGCCCGAGCCCGAAGAGCAGCCCGACCGTGATGTTGCTGCCGCCGATGCGGGTGCCCATGAAGCCGTGCGCGTAGTCGGCCAGCAGCACGTAGGTGGCGTACCACACGAGGAACAGCCCCGACAGGGGCAGCACGAAGCGGCGGAAGCGCCGCCGCAGCGCCTGGAACTCGGGGGAGTCGCGAACCTCCTCGTAGGGTGTGCGTGCCTCGCCCGCGCCGGACGGCGGGCCGCTGGAACCGTGGTCCGTCGTGCTCACCAGAACCTCCTCGTCCTCCCCGGGCCGTCGCCGGGGCGTGAGGCTGGTCACGGTAGCGGCCGCCGGGGTCGCGGTGCCCCCGAAACGCCGGGCCGGCTTCCGGAACGTCGGGAACCTGTTCCGGAAGGTCGCGGTCCTGCCGGGCCCGCCCGGCGCGGGCGCGGCCCAGCGGGCAGACTGCGCCGGTGGACAGCGCACTGCGGGACGTGGCGATCGTCGGGGGCACCGTCCTCCGCATGACCCCGGGCTGGGCCGGGGAGCGCGAGCGGGCCACCGTGCTCCTGCGCGGCGGGCGCGTGGAGGCCGTGGGCCCCGACGTGGCCGTCCCCGAGGGCGCCGACGTCCTGGACGCCACCGGCCACCTGGTCCTGCCCGGCTTCGTCGAGCCGCACACCCACCTGGGCGTGCACGCCGAGGGCGAGGGCTGGCACGGCGCCGACGTCAACGAGAAGGGCACCCCGCGCGGGGCCCGCCTGCGCGCCCTGGACGGCGTGGACCCCGCCGACACCGGCTTCGCCGACGCGCTCTCGGTGGGCGTGACCACCGCGGTCGTCATGCCCGGCTCCGCCAACGTCGTCGGCGGGCAGACCGCGGCGCTGAAGACGTGGGGCGCCACGGTCGACGAGATGCTGCTGCGCGCCCCCGTGGGCGTCAAGAGCGCGCTGGGGGAGAACCCCAAGAAGAACGGCGGCCCCACCACGCGCATGGGCGTGGCCGCCGCGCTGCGCGACGCCTTCGCCGCGGCCCGCCGCCACGCCGCCCGCCGCGACCGCGCCCTGGCCGCCGGCGAGCCCTGGGACGAGCCCGTGGGCGACGAGCGCGACGCGGAGGTCCTCGCCCGCGTCCTGGCCGGAGAGATCGTGTGGCAGCAGCACGCCCACCGCGCCGACGACATCGCCACCGCCGTGCGCCTGGCCACCGAGTTCGGCTACCGCCTCGTGCTCAACCACGCCACCGAGGGCCACCTGGTGGCGCACGTGCTCGCGCGCGCCGGCGTGCCCGCCGTCGTCGGCCCGCTGCTGACCTCCCGCTCCAAGCCGGAGCTGCGCCACCGCACGCCCGCGGTGCCCGGGGTGCTCGCCCGCGCCGGCGTCACCGTCGCCCTGACCACCGACCACCCCGTGGTGCCGGTGCAGCACCTGACCCTGTCGGCGGCCGTGGCCGTGCGCGAGGGGCTGGACCCGGACGAGGCGCTGCGCGCCCTGACCCTCAACCCCGCGCGCGTGCTGGGCCTGGACGACCGCGTCGGCTCCCTGGCGCCCGGCCTGGACGGCGACGTGGTCGTGTGGTCCGGCGACCCGCTGCAGGTGCCCTCGCGCGCCCTGCACGTGCTGGTGGGCGGCCGGCGCGCCTACCGCTGGGCCGACGGCGCCGGGCGGGTGGCCGACCCCCGGGGCTGACCCCCCCCGCGGTGCCGCGC
>NZ_JAAALM010000389.1 GCF_009906395.1 Kineococcus indalonis | reverse complement strand
CGCCGTGCCCCGCGTGCTCGCCGTGCCCCGCGTGCTCGCCGTGCCCCGCGTGCTCGCCGTGCCCCGCGTGCTCGCCGTGCCCCGCGTGCTCGCCGTGCCCCGCGTGCTCGCCGTGCCCGTCGGGGCCCGCGTGCTCCCGCGGGGCGCGCACCGGCCCCAGCAGGTCCGCCAGCAGGTCGGTCTGCGCGAACTCCGACAGACCCGACACGCCCACCCCCAGCAGCCGCACCCCGTCGGCCACGTCCACGCCCTCCAGCAGCTCCGCGGCGTGCGCGGCGATCTCGCGCGCCGCGCTCGTCGCGTGCGGCAGGGTGCGCGAGCGGTTCAGCGTCGTGAAGTCGTAGCGGCGCACCTTCAGCGTCACCGTGCGCCCCGAGACCCCCGAGGCCACCAGCCGGGACGCGACCCGCTCGGCCATCCGCCGGGTCCGCTCGGCCAGGTCGCGCCGGTCGGTCAGGTCCGTGGAGAACGTCTCCTCCGCCGAGACCGACTTCGCCTCCCGCTCGGGCACCACCGGCCGCGGGTCCACCCCGCGCGCGAACGCCAGCAGGCCCGTGCCGTGGGCGCGGCCCAGCATCCGCACCAGCTCCCCCTCGTCGGCGGCGGCCAGGTCCGCCACCGTGCGCAGCCCGCTGCGCACCAGCCGGTCACCGGTGACCGCCCCCACGCCGGGCAGCTTGCGCACGCTCAACGGCGCCAGCAGGTCGTGCTGCTCGCCCGGCGGCACGACCACCAGGGCGTCGGGCTTGCGCAGGTCCGAGGCGATCTTCGCCACCAGCTTGCTGGGGCCGGCGCCCACCGACACCGTCAGGCCGGTGCGCTCGCGCACCGCCGCCCGGAACCGCGCGGCGATCGCCGCCACGGCGCCGGCGTCCAGGCCCTCGTGCACGGCGGACAGGTCCACGTACGCCTCGTCCATCGACACCGGCTCCACCAGCGGCGACAGCTCGCGCGCCAGCGCCATGACCTGCTCCGAGACCACCCGGTAGGCGCCGAAGCGCCCCGCCAGGTACGCCGCGTTCGGGCACAGCCGGCGCGCCTGCGCCGTCGGCATCGCCGAGCCCACGCCGAACACGCGCGCCTCGTAGCTGGCGGTGGCCACCACCCCGCGCCCGCCGGTGCCGCCGACCACGACGGGGCGCCCGCGCAGCGAGGGCTTGTCGCGCTGCTCCACCGCGGCGAAGAAGGCGTCCAGGTCCAGGTGCAGCACGCCCGGGCGGTCCGGGTCCGGGCGCGAGCGCACCGCGGACCCGCCGGAGGACAGCACCCGACGAGTCTGCACCCCGCCCCCGACACCCGCGCGAGGCTATGCCCCCGCCGGCACCCTCGCGGTCGCCGTCTTCGCCGCCGTGCTGCCGGCGAAGGAGTCCACCGGCGCGATCCTGCCGCTGCTCATCGTCGGCGACCTGTTCGCCGTGGCCGCCTACCGCCGGCACGCCGACTGGGGGCTGCTGCTGCGGCTGCTGCCCAGCGTCCTGGTCGGCGTGCTGCTGGGCGTCTGGTTCGTCGACGTCGTCGACGACACCGTGATGCGCCGCTCCATCGGCGCGGTGCTGGTGCTGCTGGTGGCCACCCACCTGCTGCGCCGGTGGCGCCTGCGCCGCGCCGGGGTCGACGCGGTGCCCGCCTCCCCCGCCCGGCGGCGCCTGCTGGCCGCCGCGTTCGGGCTGCTGGCCGGGTTCTGCACGATGGTCGCCAACGCCGGCGGCACGCCCATGTCGATCTACCTGTTCACCATGGGCCTGGGCGTGATGTCGTTCCTGGGCACCGGGGCGTGGTTCTTCTTCATCCTCAACGTCATCAAGGTGCCGTTCAGCGCCGGGCTGGGCCTGGTCGACGCCGACTCGCTGCGCCTGGACCTGCTGCTGGTGCCCGCCGTCGTGGCCGGGGCGCTGCTGGGGCGCTGGCTGGTGGGCCGGCTGAACCGCGAGCTGTTCGAGAACGTGGTGCTCGGCGCCTCGGGGCTGTCCGGGCTGAACCTGCTGCGCTGACGGGGGGGCGGACGTGGGACCGAGCGCTCGCGAGGTGGGGCTGTGGCGGCTGGTCGCCCAGCGCGTCGTGCCGCCGCTGGGCGGCGCGGCGGCCGTGGTGGCGCACCTGCTGTGCGTGCAGGCGCAGGACCCGCGCGCCGCCGCCACCGCGGTGGCGCTGCGCACCGCCCCCGGCGCACCGGACCTCCCCGCCGCCCTGGACCGCGGGGAGGTGGTGCGCTCCTGGCCGCTGCGCGGCACCCTGCACCTGCTGCCCGCCGCGGACCTGCCGTGGGTGCTGGCGCTGTGCGCGCCGCGGGTGCTGCGCTCGACCACGGCCCGCCGCACCGCCCTGGGCATCGACGGGGACGACGTCGCCGCCGCCCGCCGCGCGGCCGAGGACCTGCTCGGCGGCGGGCGCGGCGCGGTGCGCTCGGAGGTGCTCGCCGCGTTCGAGGCCGCCGGGCAGGGCACCGCCGCCGGGCGCGGCTACCACCTGCTGCTGCACCTGTCGCTGACCGGCGTGCTGTGCCTGGGGCCGGTGCGCGGGCGCGAGCAGCAGTTCGTGCTGCTGGCCGAGCACGTGCCCGCCCCCCGCGCGCTCGAGGGCGAGGAGGCGCTCGCCGAGCTGGCCCTGCGCTTCCTGCTCTCGCACGGGCCCGCGAGCGTCGCGGACCTGGCCCGCTGGGCGGGGCTGCCGGTCACCGCCGCCCGGCGCGCGGTGGCCGCCGTGCGCGGGCGGCTGGCCGCCGTGGACGTCTCGGGCACCGAGCTGCTGCACGACCCCGCGCTGCCGGACCTGGTGGCCGGGCACCGCCGCGCCGCCGCCGGCACCCACCTGCTGCCCGGCTTCGACGAGTTCCTGCTCGGCTACGCCGACCGCTCGCACGTGCTGCCCGCCGAGCACGCCGAGCGCGTGGTGCCCGGCGGCAACGGCGTCTTCCGCGGCACCGTGGTGCACGGCGGCGCCGTGGTGGGCACCTGGACGCGCGAGGGCGACGGCGTGGGCACCGAGCCGTTCGGCGCGTTCGCGCCCGCGGTGCTGCGCGGCGTGCAGCGCTGCGCGGCCGCCCTGCCCGGCGGCCGCCTCGGCTGAGACCCGGTCAGGGGGCGGGCAGGCGGGAGAGGCCCTCCAGCAGCAGCTCCCGGTCGCCCGCCGCGCACACCCGCACCCAGCCCTCGCCGCGCGCGCCGAACGCGCTGCCCGGCGCCACCGCCACCCGCCGCTCGCGCAGGAACCGCTCCGTCCACCCCGCCACGTCCCCGCCGGCGGCGTGCGAGACGTCCACCCACAGGTGGGGTCGTGCCGGGCCGCGAACGCCAGCAGCGCGCGCAGGTCCTCCCCGCCCAGCACCGTGCCCAGCGGGTTCGAGGGGGAGTTCACCACCAGCGCCCGCGTGCGCGGGCCCACCGCCGCCTCCAGGTCCGCCGGGTCCGGGCGGAAGCCCCGCTCCGCGCGCAGCGCGTACGGCACCGGCACCGCCCCCACGTGCCGCGCCGCCATCGCGAAGTTCGCGCACCCCGGGTCCGGCACCAGCACCTCGTCCCCGGCGTCCAGCGTCAGCGTCATCGCCTGGTGCAGCGCCTGCATCCCGCCGGCCGTCACCCACACCCGCTCCGGGTCCACGGCCAGGGCGTCCTCCCGCGCCAGCTTCGCCGCGACCGCCGCGCGCAGCGGCTCGATGCCGCCGTTGCCGGTGTAGGAGGTGACGTCCGCCTCCCACGCCCGCGCCGCCGCGGCCAGCACGTGCGGGGCCACCGGCAGCACCGGCTCGCCCACGTTCAGCAGGATCGCGCCCGGCACGTCGCGCGCCAGCTCGAGCACCCGCCGGGTCCCCGACGGCGGGATCGCCGCCGCCCTCGCCGCGATCCCCGGCAC
>NZ_JAAALM010000388.1 GCF_009906395.1 Kineococcus indalonis | reverse complement strand
GCCCTCCCGCAGTCCGCTCACCTCACGAGGAGGTCCCGCGTGGACTGGCTGCTCGACGCCGACAGCACCCCGCACAAGCTCGCCCTCATGGTGATCGCCGTCCTCGCCTTCGCGGCGGTGATGGCGGCCATCCTCTTCGCCGTCGACCGGCCCAAGCGCGTCCCGAACTGGGTCGTCGCCGCCGGCTTCACCGGACCGGCCCTGCTGCTGGTGGCGGTGGGCCTGGTCTACCCCGCCCTGCGCACGCTGTGGCTGTCGCTGAAGTCCCCCGACAGCAGCACCTTCGTCGGCCTGGACAACTACCAGCAGGTCTTCACCAGCGACGGCCTGCAGCTGGTGCTGCGCAACACCGTGCTGTGGGTCGTCCTGGTGCCGCTGATCTCCACCGGCTTCGGGCTGGTGTACGCCTACCTGGTCGACCGCACCCGCTTCGAAGCGCTGGCCAAGGCCCTGATCTTCCTGCCGATGGCCATCTCGGGCGTGGCCGCCAGCATCATCTGGCGCTTCGTGTACGACTACCGGCCCGTGCAGCCGGGCATCGAGCAGATCGGCCTGCTCAACCAGGTCCTCGTCTGGCTGGGCGCCGAGCCGCAGCAGTTCCTGCTGAACCAGCCGTGGAACAACCTCTTCATCATCGTCGTGATGATCTGGATCAACGCCGGGTTCGCCATGACGGTGCTGTCGGCGTCCATCAAGGCGATCCCCGACGACATCGTCGAGGCCGCCCGGCTGGACGGCGCGAGCGCCTTCCAGATGTTCCGGTCGGTGACGGTGCCGAGCATCCGCCCGGCCCTGGTGGTCGTCCTGACGACCGTGGCCATCAGCACGCTGAAGGCCTTCGACATCGTCTTCGTCATGACCGGCGGCCAGTTCGGCACCTCGGTCGTGGCCAACGAGTTCTACTCGCAGTCGTTCCGGCAGTTCAACCAGGGGCTGGGCGCGGCGCTGGCCGTGGTGCTCTTCGCCCTGGTGGTCCCGATCATCGTCTACAACGTGCGGCAGATGCGCCTGGCGGAGGAGGTCCGGTGAGCGGGCAGACCGACGCCACGCGGGTGGTCAGCAGTCCCACCGGGCAGATCGCCCCGCAGCAGCGCAAGCTGACCCGGGCCGAGAAGCGGGCCCTGGCCGCCAAGAACCGGCTCAGCTCCCCGGCGGCCTCGATCGTCGCGCTGGCCATCGCGGCGCTGTGGACGATCCCCACCCTGGGCCTGTTCGTGACGAGCTTCCGGGTGCAGAACGACATCCAGGCCGACGGCTGGTGGAACGCCCTGGCCCGGCCGCTGTTCACCGGGTACAACTACTCCTCCGCGCTGCAGACCGGCCTGGGCGAGAACTTCGTCAACACCTTCGTCATCACGATCCCGGCCGTGCTCATCCCGATCACCCTGGCGCTGCTGGCCGCGTACGCCTTCGCGTGGATCCCCTTCAAGGGGCGCGAGGTGCTCTTCGTGGCGGTGTTCGCGCTGCAGGTGGTGCCGATCCAGGTCACGCTCATCCCGCTGCTGAGCCTGTACGTCGACGTCGGCATCGCCGGGTCGTTCTGGACGGTGTGGCTCTCGCACACGATGTTCGGCCTGCCCCTGGCGATCTTCCTGCTGCACAACTTCATGAAGGACGTCCCGGCGTCCCTGGTGGAGGCGGCCCGCATGGACGGCGCCGGGCACGTCACCGTCTTCTTCAAGGTGCTGCTGCCGCTGCTGGTGCCGGCGATCGCGGCGTTCGGGGTGTTCCAGTTCCTGTGGGTGTGGAACGACCTGCTGGTGGCCCTCACCTTCGCCGGCGGCGACGCCACACCGCTGACCTCCGCGGTCGCGGACCTGACCGGCACCCGCGGCAACGCCTGGCACCTGCTGGCGCCGGGCGCCTTCCTGGCGATGGTGGTGCCGCTGGCGGTGTTCCTGGGGCTGCAGCGCTTCTTCGTGCGCGGGCTGCTGGCCGGATCCGTCAAGGGCTGAGGCCCGGGGCCACCGGCACGCCGCGGGCCGGGGGGCGGACCGCCCTCCCGGCCCGCGGCGTTCAGCCGCGCGGCGCGCTCTTGGGCGCCGGGCGGTCCTCGGGGTGGGCGCGCAGGGCCACCACCGCGACGTCGTCGTCCGGCTCGGGCACCACGCGCGCCACGAGGGCGTCCACGAACCCGTCCAGCGGCAGGTGCGCCAGGTCCTCGGCGGCGGCGCGCAGCCGCTCCAGGCCGGCGTCGAGGGGCTCGTCGCGGCGCTCGACGAGGCCGTCGGTGTACAGCAGCACGGTGGAGCCGGGCACCAGCGGCACGCCGTGGTCCTCGCGCCCGGACTCCGGCAGCAGGCCCAGCAGCAGGTCGGCGGGCCGCTCCAGCAGCCGCGCCCCGCCCCCGGGTTCCACGAGCACCGGCGGCGGGTGCCCGGCGCTGGACCAGCGCAGCGTGCGCGCGCCCGTCCCCCGCTCCTGCGCCGTCTGCTCCACGCGGGCCAGCACCGCCGTCGCCAGGGTCCGCACGCCCAGGTGGTGCAGGGCGCGGTCGAAGGCGGCCAGCACGTGCGCGGGCGAGCCGTGCGCGGTCTGCGCCACCCCGCGCAGGACGCCGCGCAGCTGGCCCATCTCGGCGGCGGCCTCGCGGTCGTGGCCGGTGACGTCGCCGACGACGATCGTGGTGGAGCCGTCCGGGGTGAGGAAGGCGTCGTACCAGTCGCCGCCGACCTGGGCCTCGCGGGTCGCCGGCAGGTAGCGCACCGCGAGCTGCAGGTGGTCCGGCTGCGGCGGGTCGGTGAGCAGCGAGCGTTGCAGCGCCTCCGCCAGCGTGCGGGTCGCGCGCGCCCGGCGGCGCTCGTCCTCCAGGCGCCGCACGCGCTCCAGGGCCTGCCCGCACTGGGCGGCGAACGCCTCCAGCAGCTGCACCTCCTCGGCCTCCAGGGAGCGCTCGGCGGACCAGCCGACCGCGACCGAGCCCAGCGGCTCGCCGCCGCTGGTGCTCAGCGGCAGCGCCGCCCAGGTGGGCAGCTCCGCGGCCCCCGGCAGCGGCACCGCGGCGGCGTAGCGGCAGTCCTGCACGCCCAGCACCGCCCGCCCGCGGGCGGCGACGGCCACGGGGGCGTCGGAGGTCAGCGGCAGGTGCGCGGTCGGGGCCGGGCCCGGCGCGTCCGGGTCGCCGAGGAAGGTCAGTGCGAGCTGCGGGCCCTCGCGCAGGCCCACGACGACGGCCTCGGCCCCGGTGGCGTCGCGGCCGTGGCGGGCCAGGCGCTCCAGCAGGCCCGGGACGGTCTCGGCCGTGGCCAGGGCCGAGGCGGTGGCGGCCAGGCCCGCCAGGCGGCGGGCGGTGCGCCGTTCGCGCTCGCCGGAGCGGCGCAGCTGCGCGTTGAGCTCCTCCAGCTCGCGGGTGCGCTCGAACAGGTCGGACTCGACCTGCTGCACGCGCTCGGACCACTGCTTGCCGCTGGCCACGGCCTCGCGGGCGGCCTCGCGGTCGCGCACGTAGTCGGTGATGTCGTCGGAGCGGTGCAGCAGGAACGCGACCTCGCCGTCCTCGTCGAGGATCGGCACGTTGCGCGGGCTCCAGAAGCGCTCCTCGAAGTCGCCGCCGGGCACCGGGATGTCGTACTTCTGCAGCGCCATCGTCTGCGGCTGGCGGCTCTCGCGCGTCAGCTCCAGGGAGGCGCGCAGGTTGCGCAGGCCGTCGGCGGCGGGGTCGTCCGGGTTCATCGGGAACACGTCGAAGAGGTGCCGGCCGACCTGCTCCTGCAGGGTGGTGGCCGTGGCCTGCAGCCGGGCGCGGTTGGCGTGCACGATCACCAGGTCCGGCGTCAGCAGCAGGAACGGCGCCGGCGCCTCGTCGAAGACCTTCGCGAAGTCCGGCACGGGCAGCTCCCGACCCCCTCGCGGACCGCGCCCGCCCCCCGG
>NZ_JAAALM010000387.1 GCF_009906395.1 Kineococcus indalonis | reverse complement strand
GGGCAGCTTCGCGTTCGTCTACCTGGGCACCGGCATCGGCGCCGGGCTGGTGCTGCGCGGGGAGGTGCTGCGCGGGGCCTCCGGCAACGCCGGGGAGGTGGGGCACCTGGCCGCCGACGGCACCGGGCCGGAGTGCGGGTGCGGGCAGCGCGGCTGCCTGGGGGAGCGCAACGCGCCGCGCGCGATGGTGCTGCAGGCGCAGGAGGCCGGGCTGGGCCCGTGGCCGCTGGAGGACGTGCTCGCCGTGGACGAGGCGCTGGGGGAGGTGTGCCGGCTGGCCGACGAGGGCGTGCCGGCGGCGCTGGCCGTGGTCGACGCCGCGGCCGCGCGGGTGGCGCGGGCGGTGTCGGGGGTGCAGAACCTGCTCGACCTGGACCTCGTGGTGTTCGGGGGACCGCTGTGGCCGCGCCTGCAGCGGCGCTTCCTGCAGGTGGTGCCGCCGCTGGTGCGCGCGCGCGAGGTGGCCGCCCCGCTGCACGCGGTGCAGATCCGCGGCACCCGGGTGGGGCGCGACGTGGCCGCGGTGGGCGCGGCCTGCCTGGTGCTGGACGACGCGTTCAGCCCGCGCTCGTCCGTGCTGCTCCTGGGGTCTTGACGACAGCAACTCCAATTGATTTACATATTGCGTGGCGGGTCGACGGGGACCCCCGCGGGATGCGAAGGAGCACCACATGGCGCGCAGACGGCACTTCCTCGCGGCGGCCGCGACCGCGGCGGCCGCCACGCTCGTCCTGCCCGCGTGCGGGGGGGCGAGCAGCGGCGGCGACGACGACGGCACCCTGCGCGTCGCCTACCAGCGCACGGCGCAGTTCACCCAGCTGCAGGACGTCCTGGAGAAGGCCAAGGGCGAGTACGAGGCGGCCAACGAGGGCCGCACCGTCGAGCTGGTCCCCATCGAGGCCGAGCAGGACCAGTACTTCACCAAGCTCGCCCTGATGAACCGCTCGGCGTCCACCGCGCCCGACGTCATCTACGAGGACAGCTTCCAGGTCCGCTCCGACGCCGCCGCCGGCTACCTGGCCCCCATCGACGACATGCTCGCCGGCTGGGAGGACTGGTCGCAGTTCGACGACACCGCCAAGGAGGCCGGCCTGGGCGAGGACGGCAAGACCTACGGCGTCTCGATGGGCACCGACACCCGCGGCATCTACTTCAACAAGCAGGTCTTCGCGCAGGCCGGCCTGCCCGCCGACTGGCAGCCCACCACCTGGGACGACGTCCTGGCCGCCGCCCGCACCGTCAAGGAGCGCGTGCCCGGGGTGATCCCGCTGAACCTGTACGCCGGGCGCGCGGCCGGCGAGGCCACCTCCATGCAGGGCTTCGAGATGCTGCTGTACGGCACCGGCGACGAGCTGTACGACTCCTCGACCAAGAAGTGGATCACCGGCTCGCAGGGGTTCCGCGACGCCCTGGGCTTCTACGACACCGTCTACTCCGAGGGCCTGGGCCCGGACACCTCGCTCGTGCTCGACGCCGCCCTGGGCAGCCGGGTGAGCACCGAGCTGCTGCCGCAGGGGCGCCTGGCCATGGCGATCGACGGCTCCTGGCTGCCCGGCGCGTGGATCTCCGGGGAGAACGAGTGGCCCGAGTGGGAGCAGTCCACGGGCATCGCCGCCATGCCCACCGAGGACGGGCAGGCGCCGGGGCGCACCTCGATGTCCGGCGGCTGGCTGCTCTCGGTGGGCGCGAACGCCGCCGACCCGCAGGCCGCGTTCGACTTCATCACCGTCGCGCTCAACCGCGAGAACACCCTGAAGTACGACACGGAGAACAGCCAGATCGCCGTGCGCCGCGACGTCGCGCAGGACCCGGCGTACCTGGGCTACAACCCCTCCTTCGAGTTCTTCTCCTCCCTGGTGCCGGTGACGAACTTCCGCCCCGCCACCCCGGACTACTCGCAGATCTCCGCCAACATCCAGGTCGCCGCCGAGGCGGTGGCCACCGGCAGCCAGAGCCCGCAGGAGGCCGCCGCCGCCTACGACGAGGGCCTGGTCGGCATCGTCGGCGAGGACCGCACGCAGGCGGCGGGCTGACGGTGACCACCGCCCTGACGACCCGCGGCCCGCGCCGGGCGGCGGGCACCCCCGCCCGCAGCGGGCCCGGCACGCTGGTCAAGCTCGCCCCGCTGCTGCCCGCGACCGCCCTCATGGCCGTCTTCCTCGCCGGCCCCATCGCCTACGCGCTGTACGGCTCGCTGACCAACACCGCGCTCAGCGGCTACCGCGCGGCCGACCCGCAGTTCATCGGCCTGGACAACTACGCCGAGCTGATCGGCAGCGGGGAGTTCTGGACCTCCGCCTGGCTCACGCTGGTCTTCGTCCTGGCCTCCGCCGTCGTCGGGCAGAACGTCCTGGGCATGGCCCTGGCGCTGCTGCTGCGCACCGCCCGCGGCCCGCTGCGCCCGGTGGTCAGCGCCCTCGTCGTCACCGCCTGGGTGCTGCCCGAGATCGTCGCGGCGTTCGCGCTGTACGCGTTCTTCGCCGCCGACGGGACCCTGGACGCCCTGCTGGGCGCCGTGGGCGCCGGCGGCACCACCTGGCTGGTCTCCTTCCCCGTGATGGCCGTGATCCTGGCCAACGTCTGGCGCGGCACCGCCTTCTCGATGATGGTCTACGGCGCGGCGCTGTCGGAGGTGCCGCCCGACGTCACCGAGGCCGCCGCGCTCGACGGCGCCAGCGGCGCGCAGCGCTTCTTCCGCATCACCGTGCCCATGGTGCGCCGGTCCATCTCCACCAACCTCATGCTCACCACGCTGCAGACGCTCGGCGTCTTCACCCTCATCTGGGTCATGACCGGCGGCGGGCCCGGCACGGCCAGCTCCACCCTGCCGGTGCTGGCGTTCCAGGAGGCGTTCAAGTTCGCCCAGGTCGGCTACGGCACCGCCATCGCCGTCGTCACCCTCGTCATCGGCGCCGTCTTCGCCGCCGTGTACGTCCGCGTGCTCAAGCCGGAGGTGGACTGATGCCCGCGACCCCGGCCGGCACGCGCCCGGACGCCCCGCCCGCGGTGGCGCCCACCGCCCCCGCCCGCCCGCAGCTGCACGTCACCTCCCCGGGCCGGCGCGGGGCCAGCGTCGCGGCGAACCTCGCGCTGCTGCTCGTGGGGGCCGCCTTCCTGGTGCCGCTGGCCTGGATCGTGCTGGCCTCCCTGGACGCCGACGCCACCGTCTCCGTGGCGCTGCCCGAGGCGCCCACCCTGCAGAACTTCCGCGACGTCCTCACCTACGACCTGACGCTGCTGCCGCTGTGGAACTCCCTGGTCGTCTCCGGCGGCGCGGCGCTGGTCACCGTCGTGGTCGCCACGCTGGCCGCCTACCCGCTCTCGCGGTACCGGATGCGGTTCAACCGCTCCTTCCTCTACGCCATCCTCTTCGGCAGCTGCCTGCCCATCACCGCGATCATGGTGCCGGTGTACGCGCTGTTCGTGGCGCTGGGGATGCTGGACTCCCTCATCGGGACCGTGCTGTTCCTGGCCGCCACGTCGCTGCCCATGGCGGTGTGGATGCTGAAGAACTTCATGGACGGCGTGCCGGTCTCCCTGGAGGAGGCGGCGTGGGTCGACGGCGCCAGCGCCATGACGGCGCTGCGCCGCATCGTGGTGCCGCTCATGCGCCCGGGCCTGGCGGTGGTGTTCATCTTCGTCTTCACCCAGGCGTGGGGGAACTTCTTCGTGCCGTTCGTGCTGCTGCTGGACCCGGCCCGGCAGCCGGCCGCGGTGTCGATCTACACGTTCTTCGGCACCAACGGCGCCGTCGCCTACGGCCAGCTCGCCGCCTTCTCCATCCTCTACGCCACCCCCGTGCTGGCCCTGTACCTGGTCGTGCAGCGCCTGGCCGGCGGCTCGTTCGCCCTGGCGGGCTCCGTCAAGGGCTGACAC
>NZ_JAAALM010000386.1 GCF_009906395.1 Kineococcus indalonis | reverse complement strand
GCACCGCGGCGGGTGCGCCCGCCGCGGTGCAGCCGGACCCGGAGCAGGCCCTCGGCCTGGGCCTGGGCGCGCTGGTCGAGGCCGGTCCCGCCCCGGGGCGCAGGTCCACCGGCGGGTCCGTGCTGGCACCGGAGCGGCTCGCGGTGCGCGACGCGCAGGGACGGGTGCTGGTGCAGGTCACCGCGCGCGCCGGGACCGACGCGGCGGCGCACCGCGCGCGGGTGGAGGAGCTGGGCATGGCCGTCACGGCGGTCGAGGAGCGCCGCGGCGTGCTCGAGGGCTTCCTGCCGCTGGAGCGGGCCCGCGCCGTCTCCGCGCTGGCGGGCACGGGCACGGTGGTGCTCTCCCCCGCGCCGCTGACGCACGCGGGCGGTGCGACCTCGCAGGGCGTGGCCCTGCAGCGCGTGGACCGCGTGCAGGCCGCCGGCGTCACCGGCGAGGGCATCACCATCGGCGCCCTGTCGGACTCCTACGACGTCGCGAGCACCACCGTGGACGGCGGACCGCTGACCGTGCGGGCGGCCGACGACGTGCGCACCGGCGACCTGCCCGGCCCGGGCAACCCGCGCAACCCCACCCCCGTGCGGGTCCTGCGGGAGGCGCCCGCCGACCAGGCCGGCTCCGACGAGGGCCGCGCCATGCTCCAGATCGCCCACGACGTCGCCCCCGGCGCGGACCTGTGCTTCGCCACCGCGCTGGGCGGCGAGGTCGCCTTCGCGGACAGCATCCGGGCGCTGGCCGACCCGGCGGGCGGCTGCGGGGCCGACGTCGTCGTCGACGACGTCGTCTACCTCTCCGAGCCGTTCTTCTCCGACGGCGTCGTCGGCGACGCCGTCGACGCCGTCGCCGCGCGCGGGGTGCACTACTTCTCCTCCGCGGGCAACCAGGGCGAGCAGCAGAGCTGGCGCAGCGGGGTCCGGCTGCTGCCCGCCGAGCGGGCCGCGGCGGGCACGAACCTCGACCTCGCCGGCGTCGACCCCGCCCTCTACGACGGCGGGCTGCAGGACCTCGACCCCGGCCCGGGCACCGACGTCGCGCAGGACCTGCGCCTGGGGCCCGCGGGCGGGCTGGTCGACCTGCAGTGGGACGACCCCGTCGACCTCGACGGCGCCACCCTCGGCGAGCCCCTGTTCCGCGCGACGGGCGAGCTGACCGCGCCGGACCCCGCGCCGGCGTTCACCTTCACCGCCCGCGCCGCCGAGGTCGGCACGGCGGTGCAGTTCCGCGTCGACGCCGTCCCCACGGGCACCGTGGACCTGGTCCTCACCGTCACCGCGCCCGACGGCACCGAGCTGGCCTCCGTGGACACCGGCTCCTCGCCGGAGGTGTTCGCCACCACGATCGCCGGCGCCGGCGACCACACCCTCACCGTCACCGGCTTCCAGGGCGACACCGGCCCGTTCACGGTGGACGTGCGGCCCGTGCTGGAGCCCTCGAGGGTGAGCACCGACTTCAACCTGCTCCTCTTCGACGCGGGGGGCGCCTTCCTCGGCGCCGTGGCCGACCTCAACGCCCTCACCGGGCGCCCGCAGGAGCTGGCCGGCCTGCAGGGCCCCGGGGACGTGCAGGTGGTCGTCGCGCGCTCGGGCACCGGCCCGCTGGGCGCGACGCGCGTCGCCACCGTCCTGTTCGACGACGCGTACTTCACCGAGCACGCCGACCCGCTGGCCCCGGCCGTCCTCGGGCACGCCGCGGCGGCGGGGGCCACCGCGGTCGGCGCGCACGACCCGTTCCGCCCGCACCTGCCCGAGCCGTTCACCTCCCCCGGCGGCGACCTGCCCGTCCTGTTCGACTCCGCCGGCGAGCGCCACCCGGTCCCGCAGGTGCGCCGCAAGCCGGAGGTCTCCTCCGCCGACGCGGTCAACACCACGTTCTTCGGGGTCGACAGCGCGCGCGACGCCGACGACCTGCCGAACTTCTCCGGCACCAGCGCCGCGGCCCCGCACGCCGCGGCCGTGGCGGCCCTGCTGCTGCAGCGCGCCGGCGGCGGGCGGTCGCTGAGCCCGGCGCAGCTGCGCGAGCGGATGACGCGCTCGACCTTCCCGCACGACCTGGACCCCATGCACGCCGGCGGCAGCGCCGGCGGGCTGAGCGTGAGCGCCGACGGCCCGCAGGGCGACGAGACGCACACGGCCCCCGGGCCGATGGCCGACCCGCGCTTCTTCACCGTGGAGCACCGCGGCGCGGTCCCGCTGACGTCCCTGACCCTCTACGGGGAGAGCGCCAGCCCCACCGCGCCCGGGGTGCGGCTGCCGCCGCTGTCGGACGGCGTGGTCTTCGACCCGCGCCCGCACGTGCCGGACCGGCGCACCGGGTCCTACCGCGGGGCCGGGGCGCCCTTCGCGGTGGGCGCCACGAGCGGCGGGCTGGACGCCGACGACGTCACCGCCAGCTTCTCCGCACCGGCCGGCACGGCCGGGCAGCACCGGCACCTGACCCTGACCTTCGCCCGCGGGCTGGGCGCGGGGCAGGGCGTGCGCTTCGGGGTGGACCGCGACCTCGCCGTCTCCGGCTCCGGCGGCTCGGAGGAGGGCAACGGCGCCGACGAGCTCGGCGGCGCCGTCCTGCTGCCCCGGGGGCTCCCGCTGCCGCAGGGCCTGGCGTTCACGGCGGTGCGCGCGGACGGCTCGCGCCTGGCCGGGGTCGTCACCAACCGCCTCGGGCGGGGCTTCACCCCCGTGGACGGGTACGGGGTGCTCGACGCCGAGGCGCTGGTCCTGGGCCGCTGACCCGCACCCGGGCACGGACGCGCACGGCTGCTGCGGGTGCTGGTGCGGCGGCTCAGCCCAGCCGCCGCGCCAGCGCCACCGCGTCGAACGGCGCCCGCGCCGCCGCGGTGTTGTCGAGGTGGACGAACACGTCGCGCCCGCCGGGCGGGGCCGGCGGGTCCGGCGGGGCGAGCAGCGGCGCACCGGGCGGGGTGCCGCCCGCCGCCCACGCCCGCACCCGCTGCGCCCAGGCGTCGAGGGCGGCGTCGTCGTAGCCGCTGACGTACAGCTCGGGCGAGCCGTGCAGGCGCACGTAGGTGAAGCCGGCGGTCTGGTCCAGCAGGAACGGCCAGCGCCCGCCGGTGTCGGCCGTCACCAGCGCGACGTCGTGGGCGCGCAGGAGCTGCACGAGCTCCGCGCAGGCGTGGCTGGGGTGGCGCACCTCCAGGGCGTGGCGCAACGGGCGCTCGACCGGCTCAGCACCCCCGCCCGCGGCGCCCTGTCCAGCGGCGGGCGCGGCGGCGGGCGCGGCGGCGGCCAGCTCGGCGGCGGCGGTGGTCGTGCGCGGCAGCAGGGCGCAGAAGGCGTCCAGCCGCCCGGGCTGGAAGCGCAGGCCCGGCGGCAGCTGCCACAGCACCGGGCCGAGCTTGTCGCCCAGGCCCAGGACCCCGGAGGCGAAGAACGCGGCCAGCGCCCCGCGCGCGCCGGCGAGCCGGAGCTCGTGGGTGACCGCCCGCCAGCCCTTGACGCTGAAGCAGAAGCCGGGCGGGGTGCGCCGCGCCCAGGACAGGTAGTCCCCCGGGCGCTGCAGCGCGTGGAAGGAGGCGTTCAGCTCCAGCGCGGCCACCCGGGCGGCGGTGTGCTCCAGCTCCGCGCGCCGCGGCAGTCCGGGCGGGTAGAACACCCCGCGCCACTCCGGGTAGGACCAGCCGGAGGTCCCCACGCGCACACGCCCCACCGGGCCATCCCACCACCCGGGGCGCCCCGGTGCGCGGAGCGCGACCCGGGAACGGCAAAGGCCCAGGTCAGGGACCTGGGCCGATGTGTCCGAGGGGGGACTTGAACCCCCACCCTCTATACGAGGACTAGCACCTCAAGCTAGCGCGTCTGCCTATTCCGCCACCCGGACGAGTGGTCCTCCCGCGCCTCGCCGGCGCGCTCGGAACGAGGAAAACCGTAGCACGGCGCGACCCCCTCGCCGAGCAC
>NZ_JAAALM010000385.1 GCF_009906395.1 Kineococcus indalonis | reverse complement strand
GCGCAGCGGCGCTCAACCCCCGACCCCCGGACGACCCGGGGGGCCGTCCGGGGGTCGGGGGTTGAGCGCCGCTGCGCCCGCGCCGATGCACCGGGGGTGGAGCAGCCCCGCGAGCGACGGCCGGCGTCCCGGCTGGCGCGGCGCGTGGCGCTCGAGGCCGGTCTCGTCCTGCTGCTGACGGTGCTGCTGACCGCCCTGCTGGCCCCGGCGGACCCGCTGCGCCGGGTGGTGGACTTCGACGCCGCCCACCCGGGCAGCCCGCTGGGCCTGCTGGTGCTGGCCCTGGCCCTGTCGCACCTGCTCATGATGGTGTTCGGCGCCCGCCGCGGGCGGCAGCTGGCGCGCGAGCACGAGCAGCGCGCGCGGGCGGAGGGCGAGCTGCGGCGCCTGGCCCGCGAGGACCCGCTCACCGGCCTGGGCAACCGGGCGGCGTTCACGGAGGCGCTGTCGGCGGCGTGCGCGCCGGGCGGCGCGGTGGCGGTGCTGCTGCTGGACGTCGACGGGTTCTGCGAGGTCGACGAGCTGCTGGGGCAGCGCACCGGGGACGCGCTGCTGGCCGCGGTGGGGCGGGCGCTGCGCCCGCACGTGCCGGCCGGGGCCCTGGCCCGCGTGGGCGACGACACCTTCGCCGTCCTGCTCACCGGCGCCGACGCCGCGCCGGTGGCGGCGCGGGCGCGGGCGCGCGCGCTGCTGGCCGCGCTGCAGGTGCCCCTGGACGCCGGTGGCGCGCACCTGGAGGTGGGCGCCACGATCGGCCTGGTGGTGGCCGCCGGGCTGGACGCGGTGGCGGTGCTGCACCGCGCCGGTGCGGCGCTGGCCGCCGCGCGCCGCGAGGGGGTGCCCGTGCGCGCCCACGACGAGGACCTGGGCCGCCGGGCGGGCACCCACCTGCTGCTGCACGGTCAGCTGCGCCGCGCGCTCGCCGACGGGCAGCTGCGGGTGCACTACCAGCCCAAGGTGTCCTGCGCGGACGGCCGGGTCACCGGGGTGGAGGCGCTGGTGCGCTGGGAGCACCCGCAGCTGGGCCTGCTGCCGCCCTCGGCATTCCTGGAGGTCGCCGAGCGCTCCTCGGTGCTGCTGCCGCTGACCGAGGAGGTGGTGCGCACCGCCCTGGCCGACGCGGCGGCGTGGGCGCGCGCGGGCCTGGTCCTCGACGTCGCGGTCAACGTCTCGGCGCGCGCGCTGGGGGCGCCGCTGGAGCGGCTGCTGGCCGCGGCGCTGGACGCCTCGGGCGTACCGGCCGCGCGCCTGGAGCTGGAGGTGACCGAGACGGCCGTGATGGTCGACCCGCAGCGGGTGCCGGAGGTGCTGCGCCGGTTGCGCGCCGCCGGGCACCGGGTGGTCGTCGACGACTTCGGCACCGGCCACGCCACCCTGGCCTACCTGCGCGACCTGCCGGTCACGGCGGTGAAGGTGGACCGCTCGTTCGTGCGGCACCTGCGCCCGGGCGGACGCGACGACGCGCTGGTGACCGGCACGGTGCAGCTGGCGCACCGCCTGGGCCGCGCGGTGGTCGCCGAGGGCGTGGAGGACCCCGTGGCGTGGGCGGCGCTGGTGCGCTGCGGCTGCGACGAGGCGCAGGGGTACTGGCTCTCGCCGCCGGTGCCGGCGCAGGAGCTGCCGGCGGTCGTGGAGGAGCTGCAGCGGCGCCTGGCGGGCGTGGCGGGTGCGTTCCGTTGACAGCGTTGCACGGGGCCCCTAGTTTCCCGATCGCCACCGCAGCGGCCGTCGCCGCTGCTCGAGCGACGAGGCTCAGACAGGGGACCACCACATGCCTTCTCCCACCTTCAGCCGACGCAGCGTCGTGCTGGCCGCCACCGCGGCCGGCGCGCTGGCGGGCACCGCGACCGCCCAGTCCGCCGCCGCCGCCCCGCACAGCCCACCCAGCACCGGCGTCGAGGCGTGGGGGACCCTGCCCGACGGCACGGCGGTGGAGCGCCACACCCTCGTCAACGGCGACGTGACGGCGCGGATCCTCACCTACGGCGGGATCCTGCAGAGCCTGGAGCTCGGCGGCCGCAAGGGCGAGGGCACGAACCTCGTGCTGGGTTTCGACGACCTGGACGGCTACGTCGAGGGCAACAACCCCGGCCCGTACTTCGGGGCGCTCATCGGCCGCTACGGCAACCGCATCGCCGCCGGACGGTTCACCCTGGACGGGCAGACGTACCAGCTGCCCATCAACAACGAGCCGAACTCCCTGCACGGCGGGGAGGACTCCTTCGACAAGCGCGTGTGGGACGCCGAGCCGTTCACCGGCCCCGACCGCACGGTGGGCCTGAAGCTGCGCCTGGTCAGCCCGGACGGCGACCAGGGCTACCCCGGGGAGCTGACCGTCGAGGTCACCTACCTGCTGGACCACTTCGGCAACCTGCGGCTGGACTACTCCGCCACCACCGACGCGCCCACGGTGGTGAACCTCACCAACCACACCTACTGGAACCTCGCCGGCGAGGGCAGCGGCTCCATCTACGACCACGAGCTGACGATCCGCGCCAGCCGGTACACGCCCGTGGACGCCACCCTCATCCCGACCGGGGAGCTCGCCCCGGTGGAGGGCACGCCGATGGACTTCCGCCGCCCCACGGCGGTCGGCGCGCGCATCCGCCAGCCGTTCGAGCAGATCCTCTTCGGCCAGGGCTACGACCACAACTGGGTGCTGGACCGACGCGGCGAGGGCCTGGAGGAGGTGGCCGTCCTGCGCGACCCGCGCAGCGGGCGCACCCTGAAGATCTCCACCACCGAGCCGGGCCTGCAGTTCTACTCGGGCAACTTCCTCGACGCCACCCTCGTGGGCACCTCGGGCACGGTGTACCGGCAGGGCGACGGCCTGGCCCTGGAGACGCAGCACTTCCCGGACTCCCCGAACCAGCCGTCGTTCCCCTCCACGGTGCTGCGCCCCGGTGAGGAGTACCGCACGACGACGGTGTTCTCGCTCTCGCGCTGACGCCCGGCGCCCCGCGGCGGGTTCCCGGCAGGGAATCCGCCGCGGGGCGCATCCGCGCGGGCCCGTGCGCGCGCAGAGGGGGTACCAGCGGGACCACACCCGGTCCCGCGCTCCCCCTGGAGGAAACCGTGCGCAAGACGACCGCCACCGCCGCCCTCGTCGCCGCCCCCGCGCTGGCCCTCGCGCTGCCCGCAGCGGCCGCGTCCGCGGCGAGCGCGGGGTCCGCCACCGTGTCCATCCTGCACGGCGTGCCCGGTCTGACCGTCGACGTCTACGCCAACGGGCAGGAGGTCGTCGGCGACTTCACCCCCGGCACCCTCACCGACCCGCTGACGCTGCCCGCCGGCTCCTACGACCTGGCCGTGTACCCGGCCGGCGCCGACCCGGCGGGCACCCAGCCGGCGATCTCGGCGAACGACGTCGCCGTCCCCGCGGGGGCGGACGCCACCGTCGTGGCGCACCTGAGCGCGCAGGGCGCGCCGACGCTGACCCCGTTCGTGAACCCCGCCTCCGACCTGGCCGCGGGGCAGGCCGGTCTCACCGTCCGGCACGTGGCCGCCGCCCCGGCCGTGGACGTGCGCGCCGGCGGGCAGGCGGTGCTGCGCGGGCTGGAGAACCCGCGCGAGGCGTCCGCGGCCGTGCCGGCCGGGACCGTCTCCGCCGACGTGGTGCTCGCCGGCACCGACCAGGTCGCCATCGGCCCGGCGGACGTGACGCTGCCGGAGGGCGTGCAGACGATCGTCTACGCGTGGGGTTCGGCGCAGGACGGCAACCTCGCCCTGGCCACCCAGACGGTGGACGCCAACGGCTCCGCGCCCTCGGGCGTGGCCGCCGGGGAGGCCGGCGCCGCCGACGACGGCCTGCCGCTGTGGGTGGCCGCCGCCGGTGCGGTCGCGCTGGCCGGCGCGCTCGTGCCGGCGGTGCGCGCACGGTCCCAGCGCGCCCGCGCCTGAGGGGGCGCGCGTGAGGGC
>NZ_JAAALM010000384.1 GCF_009906395.1 Kineococcus indalonis | reverse complement strand
GCGACGGGGGGCTCTTCGGCGGCCACCGCCACCAGGGCCAGGCCGGCGTACAGGCCGCCGAAGAGCCCCCCGTCGCGGCCGGCGCCGGTGTGCAGGGCGGCGAAGACGCCGCCGGCCACCGCGATGCCCAGCACGCAGCCGAGGTTGTCGGACAGCTGCAGCGCCGAGGAGGCCAGGCCCCGCTGGGCGGGGGTGGCCAGCCGCAGCGTGAGCAGGCTCGTGGTGGCCACGCCCAGGCCCATGCCGAACCCGGCGAGCAGCCAGGCGGCCAGCACCCACCAGCCCGAGGCGCCGGTCAGCGTCAGCACCGACAGCAGGGCGATCGCGCCGGTCAGCGCCGTGCCGCCGCCCACCAGCAGCGCCGCGCGCGGCAGGCGGTCCAGGGCGCGCGCCTGCGCGGTGGTGCCGCTGAACCAGCCCAGGGTGCCGCCGGTGAGGACCAGGCCGGCCTGGGAGGCGCTGAAGCCGCGCTCGGACTGCAGCATCAGCGGCACGAACGTCTCGGTGCCGAAGAACGCGGCGGTGAACAGCCCGCGCACGACGACGACGCTGGGCAGCCCGCGCGCCAGGCGCAGCGCCCCGGCCGGCAGCAGCCCGGGCAGCGCGGCCAGGACCGCCACCGCCCCGGCGGCGGTCAGCAGCACCGGCAGCGCCCCGCCGTCGCCCAGCCCCTCGGCACCGGCCTGCAGGGCCCCGGCCCCGGCGGCCACGACCAGGCCGCGCACTGCCCGGGCGCGCGCGGAGGGCGCGGCCACCCGCGGGAGGATCACCGCGGCCACGAGCACGGCGAAGGGCACGACGACGCCGAAGACCAGCCGCCAGCTGACGGCGTCGGCCATCCAGCCGGCCAGGGCGGGCCCGAGCACGCCGGGCAGCACCCAGCACGCCGACATCCAGCCGAACACGCGCGGACGCACCTCGTCGGGGTAGGCGGAGCCGACGACGACGTAGATGGACACCACGACCAGGCCGCCGCCCAGGCCGGCCAGCAGCCGACCGGCCAGCAGCACCCCGAAGGTCGGGGCCAGGGCGCACACGCTCTGCCCGGCCACGAACAGCGCGGCGCCGGCGGCCATGGGCGCGCGCGGGCCGCGCGCGTCGGCCCAGCCGCCGGCCAGGACGGTGCCCAGCAGGCTGGCGGTGAGGAACGAGGAGAACGCCAGGCCGTAGGAGCGCACGGCGCCGAGCTCGCGCGCGGCCACCGGCATGGCGGTGGCCACGGCGATCGACTCGAACGCGACGAGGCAGATGAAGGCCAGGACGGGCAGCGTGGTGGCGCGGTGCTCGCGCGAGAGCGGCCCGGCCGCCGCGGCGCCCGCGCTCCCCCCGCCGGCGGCGGGGCGCTCCATCAGCGGCCGGAGTCGTCCCCGCCGCCGCCGCCGGACAGGCTCTCGTAGATCTCCTTGCAGGTGGGGCACACCGGGAAGCGCTTGGGGTCGCGGCCGGGGACCCACACCTTGCCGCACAGGGCGATCACGGGTTCGCCCGAGAGGGCGGACTCCACGATCTTCTCCTTCTTCACGTAGTGCGCGAAGCGCTCGTGGTCGCCGGGCTCGACCTTCTCCTCGGCCTGCTCCTCGCGCTCGATGACGGCCGTGCGCGAGGGCGTGGTCGACGGTGCGACCTGCGGGCCGGGGCGGGACGGGTCGTCGATCGGCGAGCTCATGCGGCGATGGTACGTCGAACGGGGCCGCTGCCCCGGCGTCCCGCGCCCGCGGGCGAGCGGGTGCTCCTCGTCGCCGAGGGGCTGCTGATGTACCTGCCGGAGCCGGAGGTGGGGCGGCTGCTGCGCCGGGTGACCGCGCGCTTCGAGCACGGGACCGTGCTGTTCGACGTGGTGCCCCCGTGGGTGGTGCGCTCCTCGCGGTTCCTTCCGCCGGGCTACCGGGGCTTCCGGATGGCGTGGGCGCCGCGCGGGCCGGGCGACGTGCGGCGCCTGGCCCCGCACCTGCGCCTGACCGGCGCGGTGGAGGCGCTGCGGTGGTCCCCGCCGGGCGGCGCCCGGCCGGCCCAGCGCCTGTTCGCGGCGGTGCCCCCGCTGCGCCGGCAGCTGCGGCTGCTGCGCTGGGAGTTCTGAGCCCCCGGCGCCCGGCGCGCTGCGACCTCCCGGTGCGCTCAGTTCATCGTGACGTCGGCGGGGAAGCTCGCCACCAGCGCCAGGTCGCCGCCCTGCCGGCGCAGCACGTCGGCCCACAGCCGCTCGGGGTCGTCGGAGAAGGCGTCGCGGGCCTCGGCGGGCAGCACGAACCAGGAGTCCTCGGCGATCTCCGCCTCCAGCTGCCCGGCCCCCCAGCCGGCGTAGCCGGCGAAGATGCGCAGGCCGGCGAGCTCGTCGACGACGGCCTCCGGCGGGGTGTCGAGGTCCACCAGGCCCACCGAGCCCAGGCCCACGGAGGCGAACACCCGGCGCACGCCCCGGGGGTCGGGCCGGTCGCCGGGCACGGCCACCAGCCCCAGCGCGGAGTCCAGCGCGACCGGGCCGCCCTGGAAGAGCTTGCCGGGGGCGGTGGCGAAGGGCTGCCAGCCGGGCAGCACGGCGTCCACGTCGACCTCCAGCGGCCGGTTGACCACCACCCCCAGCGCGCCGTCCTCGTCGTGGTTCAGGACGAGGACGACGGCGCGGCGGAAGTTGGGGTCGGTCAGCGAGGGCGTCGCCAGCAGCAGCCGGCCCGTCAGGGCGGTGGGGGGCAGGGCGCTCACGGCTTCCGCTCCGTTCCGGTCGCAGGGGGCACGTGCCCATCATGGCCCGTCCGCGCCGCCGCGGCCCGGCGCGGGCCGGCGCGCGCTCAGCGCGGTGCGCTGACCGGCACGTCGTCGCGGGTGGCGCGCACGTACTGCGCGGGCCAGGCCACGGCGCGGGTGCCGTGCAGGGCGGCGGCGGCGCGCTGCGGCCAGCGCGGGTCGGCCAGCAGCGGGCGGGCCAGCAGCACCGCGTCGGCGTCGCCGCTGACCAGGACCTGCTCGGCCTGCAGCGGGTCCAGGATCAGGCCGACGGCGCCCACGGGCACGCCGGCGCCGCGCTTGACGCGCCCGGCGTTGGGCACCTGGTAGCCGGGCCCGACGGGGATGCGCTGCTGCGGCACGTTGCCCCCGGAGGAGGCGTCGACGAGGTCGGCGCCGTGCTCGGCGAGCAGGCGCGCCAGCTGCACGGAGTCCTCCACGTCCCAGCCGCCCTCGGCCCAGTCGGAGGTGGACACGCGCACGAAGACGGGCTTGTCCTGCGGCCACGCCGCGCGCACGGCGTCCAGGACCTCCAGCAGCAGCCGCGAGCGCCCCGCCAGGTCGCCGCCGTAGCCGTCGGTGCGGGTGTTGGACAGCGGCGAGAGGAACTGGTGCAGCAGGTAGCCGTGGGCGGCGTGCAGCTCCACCACGTCGAAGCCGGCGCGCTCGGCGCGGCGGGCGGCGTCGGCGAAGGCGCCCACGACGCGGGCCAGGCCCTGCTCGTCCAGGGCGGTGGGCACGGCCAGGTCGCCGTGGGCGATGGCGCTGGGGGCGACGGTCGGCCAGCCGCCCTCCTCCAGCGGCACGCTGCCCTGCACCGGCGCCCAGGGGCGGTGGGTGCTCGCCTTGCGGCCGGCGTGGGCGAGCTGCACGCCCGCGGCGGCGCCCTGGGAGTGCACGAAGGACACCACGCGCGCCCAGGCGCGCTCCTGCTCCTCGTCCCACAGCCCGGCGTCGTGGGGCGTGATGCGCCCCTCGGGCACGACGGCGGCGGCCTCGGTGAGCACCAGGGCGGCGCCGCCGACGGCGAGGGAGCCGTAGTGGACCAGGTGCCAGTCGTGCGGCACGCCCGGCGCGGCGACGGGGTCGCAGGAGTACTGGCACATCGGGGAGACCCAGATCCGGTGCGCGAAGGTGGTGCCGCGCAGCGTCAGGGGTTCGAGCAGTCGACTCACGCCCGGCACGCTACGTCGGTCGCCGCGCCGGCCCGCGCGGGGGTCGCGGGGGTCGCGGGGGTC